>JBJKRS010000054.1:0-7770 GCA_046704525.1 Thermoplasmataceae archaeon | reverse complement strand
CATGCCCAGGATGTAATTGCTCCATGGACCGGCACAGTTAATGACAAAGCTCGCTTTCACTATTTTTCTGGATCCCGTAATGACATCCTTGAGCGTGGCTTCAACTCCCTCACCAACCTCGGTCAGTTTTTCAACTTCCAGGTAGTTGATGCATTTGCACCCCTTGATGTGGGCAGTGACTATATTGGCCAATACAAGGGCAGAATCATCCGTTATTCCGTCGTAGTAAGGGAAATACCCCTTCACTCCTCCTGAATACTTTCCATTGTTCCTTACCAGCCGGGGAAAGGCCAACTTTCCGCCCATGAGGGCGTAAAGGAAGAGCCCGGTCCTCATGTAGGCAGATGACCAAGAATAATCATCAACAAGTATGTCGAAATCAAGCCGTTTGACTAGTCCCGTGTTCTTCAGGAGATAGTTTCTTTCACGAAGGAGGTCCAGTGTTAGTTTCACATGACCCTGCGCAAGGTACCTGATACCGCCGTGTATCAGCTTTGATGATCCGGAACTGGTACCGGATGCAAAATCCCCCTTCTCCGCAAGGATGCATCTCACCCCGTTCTGTGACAGAATATTGGCGACACCGGCTCCCACTATGCCACCGCCAATTATCAGGCAGTCAAATTTTTCCCCCTCGAGATTCGATAGGCTTTCGGCCCTGGTCCTGAATGAGAATTCCGGCATGAATCGACCTATCCCTTAGATGGATATCTGGAATTTAGATTTGCCCAGTGGTCTTCCCGTAAGTGTATTTTGCCAAAAAAAGAAAAAAAAGCGGAGTCAGGCAATCCCATTAGTGCTTCCAAACCCTCTCCGGTGGTAAACAAGTGCATGGGAATCTCCCCGTAGGGACGCATTCTCAACCTTGCCTACAAAGAGGATGTGGTCCGCAATCTTGTCCTGCTTGTAAAGGCTGCACTCAATGTATCCCAGGCTGTCGTCAAGGATCGGGACATCCTCGCCGTTTGTATGGTAGGATACCTCGCTGAACTTGTCGTCACTCTTGTCGTTGGCGAATTTCATGGCATAGGTCTCCTGGTCGCCATTCAGTATGTTAACTGCGAACTTGCCAGTCTTTCTTATTGCCTCTGAAGTCCTGCTGTTCTCCATTATGAATACCGCAATCAGGGGAGGGTTCATCGAGACTGATGTGAAGGAGTTCATGGTTCCTCCCACCGGTTTCCCCTCGAGCATAGATGTCACTATGGTCACCCCGGTCGGGTATTTCCTCAATACTTCTTTCAGCTGTTCTCCTGTTTCCGTCTCTATCATTGGCTCACCTTGAATATTCAATGCGGCTGTCAGCTCCAGTGACTGCAGCCCTCCTGCCGCGACTGATTGGTACAGGTTTGAATAATGCCTTCATTTTAAAGCCTTATTGACAATTTTATTACTTTGAGTAATTACTCTTGAAAGGGAAGAAGGGAAAACACATTGCAGGAACTGCTCTAGAAGGGAACTGCAATGATTTCGGAAAGCAGCTTTACCAAAGCCCGGCCTGAATTGCAAAAATCCTCGTGGGGAATATTGCATTTGAAAATAAGGAAATCAGTCCCCTTTCCACTCTCTCATGAGCTTTGTTCTAACACCAACCATGGAGAGTACCCTTCCTACAGTCAGGTCTACCATCTCTTCCATGCCGCTGACTTTGAAGTAAAGTGGAGGAAGCGGGGGGAATATTGTCCCACCCGCCTCGGTTATCTGAACCATATTCCTGAGGTGTATGAGGCTCAGCGGAGTCTCCCTGGCAAGAAGGATCAGGGGCCTGCGCTCCTTCAGAGATACCATGGCAGCCCGTGTGAGAAGGTTCTGCTCGAATCCGGTCGCTATTGAAGAGAGTGTTTTCATGGAGCATGGTGCAACAATCATGCCGCTCGTCTGGAACGACCCACTTGCTATGGGGGAAGTGAAGTCAAACTCATCATAGAGGTGATCAGCGACCTTCCTTATGTCATCCAGCTCAAGGCCAGTTTCAATCTTAAGTACTTTCTGGGCAGAGCCGCTCACTACAACATGTGTCTCCAGGTCCGGAACTTCCCTGCAGGCGAGAAGTGTCCTGTAACCATAGACCGCACCCGTGGAACCGGTTATGCCCAAAACTATCCTCTTCTTCATGCCGCCTCCGTGATCTGCTTTGTGAAAAGCCCCCGGACGGATTTAACCCTTTTGAGCAAACTAGGTGCCCCTCCTGGCCTTCTTGAAGTAAAGCCAAAGGCCTGAGACTGACAGTAAAACCCCAACAAAAACGGCAATGAGGATGATTTCGTTGTGGAGTGCCTGCACACTGTGGTATCCCACAGATATGACTGTGATCCCAGATATCCGGGCATGTCCCGGGGTGCTGAAATAATATCCCTTTTCCGACGCGACTGTGTAGTTTATCTGACCGGGATGCACGTCGAACCCTATGCTGCCTGTGTCCGTTACCCTGGTATTGCCGTTTACCGTGACATTCCAGTGAGTTCCGATGGGGAGCCCCACTTCCTGAAACGTCACGAGTGCACCGGAAACGGGCGAGAGAAAAGAGAGGCTGTCGGATCCATGGTTCCCAACCGCTATTGTTCCGTTTCCTGTTGCTGCTATGGCATAGGGCTGTGATCCAACACCGATGTTCTGGGTGACTTTTCCTGATGCTGCATCGATGACAGTCACATTGAGGGAGTATGTGTTCGCCACAACAACATTCCCTGTCCATGCGTCGAACGCTATGCCAGTGGGATCGCTCCCTACCTGAACTGTTCCGACCAGCTTCTGTGTTTGAGAGTTAATGATATCAACTCTGTTCAGGCCATTGTCGGAGACAAAGACCTTCCCGGCTCCGGGGGCGCTTGCAATTTCATAGGGGGAACCTCCAGCTGTAATGTTGGACACAAAGGACCTGGTGCCCGGATTGTAAACTGAAATGAGGCCGGCCGCTTCGTACGTAATATATATGTATCCGCTGGACTGGTCATATGCGACCCCGAAAGGCGCAAACCTCAGCGGAATCCTGTAAGTGACGTTCATGGTGGAAATGTTGACTGCAACCAGCGAGCTTTGTCCTGTAACCGTGACAAACATTGAAGAAATGGACGGGTCGTACGCGAGTCCCTGGGGGTAGGGCCCCACTGACACGTTAACTATACTGCCGTTCGCAGGGTTCCACCTGGTCAGATTATTCATTCCCGGTATCAGGAACAGGTCTCTGTACTCATTCACGTAAACCATGCCGGTGGGAAACTTTGTAAAGGTTGAATTCACAGCGGTCTGATGGGTTTGGGGGTTCACGGAATAAATGCTGCTGATGTTGGAAGCTACGTAGAGCTGTCCGGAAGAATCGCTGTAAAAGAGCCCTGCAGGGCCCGGCGTGCTGGAGTAGTAGTTCACGTTTCCCTGGACAGTGGACTCATTGGAAAGATACTCCGTTGAATTGACGATGAACTGGGTTCCGGAGCTCCCCTGGGAGAGTGGCATTGTTGATGGAGAATGTCCCGTGCCAGGGCTGTAGGCTGCTGCAGCAGGAAGCACTGAAATCATCGCAACAAGGATCGTAAGCGAAACAGTGGCAGCTTTCACGTCTATCTCAATCTCTTCAGGCTATAATAATGGGCAAGATCTGGAAAACTAATTCTGCCAGGTTGATTAACCATATCGCCATGGAAAATAGTGGTTCCAGACTATGAGAGGGCTGTTGCGGTCTTTCCGACCTTCTTCTTCATAGTCATGTTCCTGGTTCTGAGTGCAGTATTCTACACCAGGTACAGGGCAGAGGAGTCTGATCTAAGGGCCTCCAGATATTTCAGGGACTACATAATAATCATGAACACCCAGTCTTCTTTCATCTCACTCATAAATGGCCTCATCCTGATAATTCTCTTCAACCAGCTGGCGCTGGGAATTGTCATGGTGCTTGTGACACAATCGATTACGGCTTATGTCTATATTGCACACTACATGCAGTCCTACTATGATTCCCTCTTCTTCCTGGCATTTGCTGTGCTTGCATATGTTTTCGAGCTCTTCTACATGTTCTTTGCAGGGCACGCCACACTCTTTTTTGGAAGGGAAGTATGGGGCCTCCCCATGGCAGTGCTGTCCTTCATCATACTGGTCTCAGCACTTTCTGCTGTGATTGTCCTGGTGGCAGAGTACGCGAACAGGCAGGGTCAGGGTGAAAATAATGTGCAGGGTCTCCAGTGACCCTTTATGGCTGGAAGAGATTTATGTATGAATAAGCCTGGTGCTTGCCGAAGCAGTACTCCACATTGGTGAATCTGGACTTCAGGTCTTGCACCCTTTTCCTCACCGTTTCGCTGTCCCTGTTTTCAACAACCGCCATGGAGATGATTTCAGCGATTTCCTTCATCTCAGAGGGTCCCATTCCTATTCTTGTGACTTCCTGAGTCCCTATCCTGACACCGCTGGGGTCCTGTGACTTCTTGTTGTCATCCCATGGAAGTAGGTTCTTGTTGAGCACAACCCCGCATGACTCAAGATATTCCGACACATGTTTTCCCCCTCCCTGTTTCCTTATGTCAGCTACAATGGTGTGGGACCTGGTGTAACCATTCTTCTCCCCGAGCACCTTCACTCCTCTGGCCTCGAGTTCTCCAGCCAGCGTCTGGGCATTCTTGACAGTCTGCTTCGCGTAGTCTCTGCCAAACTCAAGCTCCTCTGCTAGCGTAATGCCCAGTGCAGCCATTGTATTCAGATGATGGTTGCTCAGTACCCCAGGGAAGACTCCTCTCTGCACCTTCTTCCAGACATCATCATCGGTGTTCCCCAGTATCAGGCCGTGCTGCGGGCCGGGGAAGGTCTTGTGCGTGCTTCCTGTGATCACGTCTGCCCCCTCCCTGAGCGGATCCTGGAATTCTCCTCCGGCGATCAGGCCAAGAACATGCGCAGCATCGTACCACACCCTGGCACCTACCTCGTCGATTGCCTCCCTGAGTTCCTTGAGCGGCTCCGGGAAAAGGAATACTGATTTCCCGAAAAGGCAGACTCTTGGCTTTACCTCCTTGATCAGCTTGATCGAGCCGTCAATGTCCGCATTCATCTCATCAACATCAAAGGGGTAGTTCTGCAGAACCAGCCCTCTGAGGCCCACAGCCCCGAATTTTGCGGCACTTATGTGGCCCCCTCCGGACAGGGGAGGCGCCGTGATGGAATCTCCAGGCTTCGTCAGTCCATAGATTACGGCAGTGTTGGCATTTGTGCCTGAAACTGGCCTTGGATCGGCCTGTTTCGCGTTGAAAAGCCGCCTTGCAAGATCAATGGTCAGGTCTTCAACCTGATCCACAAAGAAGTTCCCCTGATAGTACCGGTGGTGGGGGAGCCCCTCTGCATACCTTGAGCCAAAATCAGTTGTGAGCATTTCCATCGCCAGGGGGCTCATAATGTTCTCCGAAGCGATAAGAGGGATGCTCTCCTCAAAGAACCTGTTGTGCCTCTGTGCCAGGTCTCTTATTTTCAGGGCCTCATCGTACGGACTGGTCATGATAACTTATTATCTGCCAATATATGTAAATTGGCTGAAGATAAAGGTGGGTGAAGGTGTCGGCACTTCAGCTTCTGAGTATGTCCACCAGGTCAGTCATTGCTGCCTGGGCAGTCTCGACTCTTCCTGCGCCAGGTCCCATGAACGTTATTGGGCCCAGAGTGTCCGTATCAATCTGGATCGCGTTTGTCACTCCGCTGACGTGGTAGAGGATATCGGAAGGGTCCAGCTTCATAGGCTTGACATATGCCTGGTCCCTGTCCGCAAAGCCCACAAGCTTGTACCCACTCCTGTCGCTCTGATTCGCAATGGATCTCAGGCCATCAATGCTCACATCCTTGAAGGAACGCTTCCAGCCGAAAATACTGCTCAGGATGGCAACCTTTGCGCCTGCGTCAAAACCGTCAACGTCATTTGTAGGATCTGCTTCCGCATACCCTTTCTGTTGCGCCTCCTTGAGCGCTTCGTCGAAACCGAGGCCAGAATCCATCCTGTTGAGCATGTAGTTGGTAGTCCCGTTGAATATTCCCCTGACTGATCGGACAGAGGCACCCGGAAGAAGGTCCATGACATTGAAGGACGGAGTTCCAGCCATTACAGTACCCTTTATGCGGAATTTCCTCCCCCTGCTTGCGGCCAGGTCTTCCAGTTCGTTGTAGAAGAGGGCAACAGGGCCCTTGTTGGTGGTTATGACATCCTTGCCGCTATTGAGGGCAGCCCTGATGTGGGACACCCCTGGCTCGGCGTCCTTGAAATTGACCCAGGTAAATTCACACACAATGTCACAGTCTGACTTCTCAATAAGCTCCTTTGGGTTGATATCACTGTTCCCCCTGGTTGAGTCCAGGGTCGATATGAAATCATCCCCCGGGTTCAAGTGGTGCCCGTATTTCAGATCAATTATCTCAGTAACTCTTACATTTTCGAGGTGTAGCTCTTTCTTCTTCTTATGGAAGAGTTCAAAAAAGCCCTGACCGACAGTTCCGAATCCAAGAATTGCAATCCTTTTCTCTTCCGCAGGCATAAATTCCTATGTTCAAAACATAATTAAGCTTCACGCGGGCAATGTTGTCTTTATTCCAGATCTTAGCGGGCAAAATGGAAGATTTTCCGGAATGCGGCCTGAATGCTGAACCCATAAATGTTCAACCCCAATGGAGTCGAACGCGATATGTGGAGGAGGGTGTCTGCAATCATGGCGGAGCAGAGATTCACGGGTTCCGCATGGCAACAAATAAATATCCTATGAGCTTTGTGATAGCATGGCAGAGCTTAGCAAGACCGGTTGGGATGAAGTGAAGTCTGAGCAGCTTTCCGAGACAATCTCCCGCAAGTTCATACACGGAGACAGGGTTATGGTTGCCGAGGTCAGGCTGAAGAAAGGAGCAGTAGTTCCCGAACACCATCATGAAAGCGAGCAGGTGACCTGGATAACAAAGGGGGAACTTCTCTTCGAGATAAACGGGAAAAAGATTAACGTGAAAGCGGGAGAGGTCCTTGTTATACCCTCTAACACTCCGCACAAGGCCACGGCAATGGAAGATACCATTGACATGGATCTGTTCAGCCCGATTAGGCACGACTGGATAACCGGTGACGACCAGTACCTCAGGGGTGGAAAGCAGGCCTAGGCCTGCACAACCTCTGTTTTTATTCCATTAGCAATTGCGTAAAGTGCTGGGCACCTCTTGTTCGATATTTCTATCACTTCTTTGAGGTCCCTGTCAGATTCAACCTCAAGCTTCAGTTCCTTTATTAGCGGTGAATCGCCGCCAGTCAGCAGGGGCCCGACATCATAGTACAGGTGGCCACGGACCTTGAGCCTGCCCAGTTTCACGCCCTTCATTCCTGCCTGGATTGCAAGAGTGGAAGCGTAGCAGGACATCACCCCGAACATGAGGTAGTTCAATGGGGTTGCGTGAACGCCTTTTCCGCCAAGAAGCCCTGGCTCATCAGCTCCCGTGGTGAAAACTGCCCTCTCCGACATAAGGTCGGCAGTGAACATTGGGCTGCCCTCAAGGTGGAATTCTCCCTCTATATGCTTCTCAACCTCAAAATGTCCGCTGTTTTCCTGCGCTTTCTTGCTTGATTCCCTCACAATGTCAAGGTCAACATTATTCACAATTTCAGTCATGAGAAATCACAGGCAATCAGTTTCATGGCGTACTTAAGCGTTATTCCACAAAAACCGGAAAAAAATCAAAAAGGAAAAGAATTGGTGAGGGGATTACTTCTTGTTCCTGTTCAGGAACCTCGCGAGCCTCTTCATCCCCTCATCCACTGCCTCGTCAGTT
>JBJKRS010000053.1:0-12125 GCA_046704525.1 Thermoplasmataceae archaeon | reverse complement strand
TTCGAATATATGTCGGTGGAGCTGGATGGAAGGGGTGATGTGCTGTTGGAAAGATACGCAAAGGGGGACGCGGTACCGGTAGCCATCTCAACAGGATTGTTTATGAAGACTGTGGCAACAGCTGGCGCCATGGCTATCATCAGGCCTGCAATGGCTGCAACAACTGCAATATGCCCTCTATTCGTCCTGCATCACTTCCGTTTTCCTACTGGTATGATACCTGCATGTTCAGAGTGGTCGAGCCTGAAGAAATGGAACCTAGCAACACGAAGCTCAGATAAATGTGCTGAGAGTCCAAGTGAACTGGAACTCCGGTCGAAAGTTTTGTTCCTCCGGTTATTGATGTGCCGGAATAACCCATGGCAGATGTGCTGTAATATATGGATACTCCTGACGGCAGTGTTCCGTTAAAGTAGAGTGTAACCGCGCTGCTGTAGGATGTCGAAGTTGCATTGACCACTTCGAGCACATTTACAAGTGTGATGTTTCCCGCGCCAGGCGTTCCGTTGAGATACAGTGTCTGACCGGTGCTTGTTGACCCTCCACCGGAGAGGCCAATGTACCCCAGGTCCTTGGCGCTTGAATAGCCAGGGGCCTCAGCCAGATATACTGGGTTGGAGTGGGTGTTGTTGGTGTGTGTGGCCACCGGATTGTTGACAAGCACGGCGGCGGTCGCAACTGCCGGGAGGACAGCCACGCTCAGCACTAGCATTGAAAGGAAAATCTTTCTATTCATGAGTATCTCGATACTCATAGGTGCCGCATATATATTAGTTTGTCAGAATGATTGGTCAATAGAATGATATGCATACAAGCCTGCGCGGCTGTTTCCTGATATTCCAATCCTTTAATAGTGGGAAAACATAGTACAATCAGTATGACTGTACTAGGTCTTTGTCATATATGCAGTTCACCAACAAACATGCACTGCGGCCTGTGTGGAAAGACAACATGTGTTAAGCACCTGTCAATGGTCTCGGGAATGTACGTATGCCCTTCCTGCCTGGCAAAATTCAAGCCCGGAGAGAAGCCTGGAACAAGATTCATGGAATGAGCCTGAAATTCTTCAGCCATTCAAGGTCACTGTTGTAAATCTCTCTTATGTCCGCAAGATTGTAGTAGATCATGGCAAGGCGTTCAAGGCCAAGGCCCCATGCTATGACAGGTTCCTTGAGCCCAAGCGGCTTAGTCACTTCCGGCCTGAACACTCCTGACCCGCCGAGCTCAACTTCCTTTCCCCGTATCTTCACCACTACGTCTATGCTTGGCTCCGTGTAAGGATAGTAGGAGGGGACGAACCTGATGTCTTTGAACCCAAGGCTCTCATAAAAAATTCTCATCAGCCACTTCAAGGTAGAGACATTAGCCTGTTTGCTATGAACCGCTCCTTCAATCTGGTGGAGCTCGGCAAGATGCTTCCAGTCGACGCTCTCGTGCCTGAACACCTTCTCCACAGAAAAGATCGCAAGCGGGGCAGCCTTATTCTCGTAAAGATGCCTGATTGTGCTCACAGTAGTGTGAGTTCTCAGGAGGAGTTGCCTTGCCTTCTCCTCACTCCACTCGTACTGCCATCCCGGATATCCTGAAATCCCCCTTTCGTGAACTTTCTTCAAGACTGAAATGATCTCTGGATGCTGGAATGCCATTTCCTTTTCACTTTTGAGGTAAAACGTATCTTGCATATCCCTAGCGGGATGGTCCTGCGGAATGAAGAGCGCGTCCATGTTCCATCCTGAATACTCAACATAGTTGCCTCCCATTTCGCGAAATCCCATGGACAGGAATATCTGTCGAACTCTTTCGATCAGGTAAGACATTGGGTGTTTAGAGGCTCCCGACAACCTCTCCACTGGTGAATTGAGATCGTACGACCTGAATTTCCTCCCTTTCCATGCACCACTGGCTATAATCTCAGGCGTAAGCTCCTCAAGCTTGTCCTCGCCTTTGTGCGTAAGAAGGTATTCCATACCCTTGCTGTTTATTTCGACAGTCCTGGACGTCTGAGTGCGCACAGATATGACATTCTCACGCTTTCTGAAGTGGTCAAGCATTCCAGTGTCATCCAGTTGTGAACCCGACTTGAGGGACTTAAGATATTCCTTTCTCTTGTTGATCTCCCTCTCTGCTTGATCAACATCGGAAAGCCTGATAACGCCGAACTTGGGTTTTATTCCGAGCTTTGAGAGCTGTGCAATTGCAATCTTGCCGTTCTTTGCCCCCAGCAACTTCATGCAAGAGTCAACAGATATCTCTCCCCTTTCCTTCAGTTCAGACAGTAACTTTTCTTCGGGCAGCCCCTGTGCAAGGAATTCCGATCCCTCACCGGAGAGCAGCACCTTCTCAGACGTCTGCTTTGATACATCTATAAGGCCTTTGGAACCAAGCCAAGATATTGCACTGGCAATCTCTCTTTCTGAAATGCCCTCAATAGAAATGGATCTCTCCTCAACTGGTCCGGAATCCTTGAGATGTTTGAGGACAAGCTCCTCGTTGCGGCTTATATCCATTGTCAGCCATAGGAGTGGTTAACTTATAAATTAATTGGAAAGCTGTTTTGCTCAGTACCCGGAGGGAAGGCAGCGTCCAAAAAAAAGATTCCCTGTTCAGGAACTCCATTACTCATGAAATAATGGCGATTTAACTGATTTGCCGCACATATTCAGGGACATGCTTATGAGGCTCTCAGTAAATATATGGTTGAGCACCACAGGAGATGCAATGAAGAACGGGCAACCCATGTGGAACTAACAAGTGGTATGGATGGACAGGACATGGAGGTTAATATACCTCTGTAGGCATGTTCCACCCAGTTAGAACTGCAACGGACTTGTATCCGAGGGTTCCGTAGCCGCTCCAGTGGTGCTCTTCTTGATAGTCTTGTTATGATCAGGACATTGTAAGAACGACTTTTCCTATCGTGTCTCCATTCTCGATCATGGAATGAGCTTCTCTGAGATTCCTGGAATTTAATCCAGAAAACTTGTGGTTCATGGTATGCTTTACCTTGCCCTGCTCGATCAGGGCGGCAAGTTCATTGAGTATCTCATGCTGGAAAATCATGTCAGGAGTGCGGTAGATTGGCCTCGTAGACATGAACTCCCACGCTAAGGATACGCTCTTTTGCCACAGAACTCCCATTTCAACCGGCTTGGCCGGTCCTAGGATGGCACAGATCCTTCCAAGAGGCGAAACAACTTCCGACATGGTGTTCCAGTGTTCGTCAACAGCATTGAGGCAGAATATGAAATCAGCGTGTTCCACACCTATTTCCTTGAGCTGCTGTGAGAAGTTCTTCTTCCGGTCGAGATTGTAATGGGCGCCGTGCTCAAGAGTCCACTTCATGCTCTCTGCCCTGGAAGTTGTGGCAATCACGCGAAGCCCGGCTAGGTGCGCAAGCTGGGTAGCTATGGAACCAACGCCTCCGGCGCCTCCGATGATAAGGATACTCTTCCCCAGGTTCAAGTCAGGGTCCATAAGGATCTTCATTCTGTCAAACATGCCTTCCCAAGCGGTTATGGATGTGAGCGGCATTGCAGCTGCCTCTGCATGAGAAAGGTTCTTTGGCTTCCTGCCAACTATCCTTTCATCAACTGTGTGAAGCTCGGAGTCTGCACCTGTGGCCCTGACATTACCTGCATAATAGACTTCATCTCCAGCCTGGAATATGTGGCAGTCTGGCCCTGTTTCCTCCACGATACCCGAGACGTCCCATCCCGCGATCTCTAGTTCTCCGTTGTCTGATTTCCTGTGCCTGCTCTTGACATCTACCGGGTTCACTGAGACCGCCTTGACCCTCACTAGAAGTTCTCTCTCCTTTGGAACAGGTGTGTCCACCTCCACATCAACAAGGCTCTCGGGGTCGCTGGTCGGCAAGTTCTTGTAATAACCTACTGCCTTCATATGCAACAAATAGGCAATAATCAGTCTTATTGTTTTCTCCGGAATTCGGTAGTATGACAGACTTTCCAGAGACAATGCATTCGAGAGGACGAAAGTACAGATCCAAACTCTGATTGCGTCATCTCTAGGTCTTTCTTGTTCGAGCCGGAAACATCTCCCCTTGTCTTCTGCCCTACGGTTCTGTTTCTTTCCTTGACCCTAAAAAAAGCCTGTGACCAGAAAAGATCACATTTGTTCATGAAACTTCTGACATTGTAGGGTCAACAACTTTTAATCCGGGCATTCTGTTTAGAACTGAGAAATGAGCAGGAAGCATTTAATCACGTTTTCAATATTTATTCTATCCCTATCCTTCCTATCATGCACTTGGATAACTTCCTTCAGTGATCGCCTTGCATCCATTGGACCGTTTTACCCAGTCTTTGCAAGGAATCACCCGGGGTTCTACAGCTGGATTGTCGGGATACCCCTATTCTATTACGCAGGCATTTTCGCGGGCTGGTACGTTGCATATACCGTCTCTCGGAAGAGCAAAATATTCCTTGTTTTGCTCCTTCTATCACTCACTGCAATTTCGGCCGTATTCTACTTTGTGTTCAATAATTACTGGAATTCCATCAAGGGAACTCATTTCACCTTGCATAGCGGTTTCCAACAGTACAGGAGGGCAGCCATTTATGCTGCAGTATTCGGCCAGGCTTTTACAGCGCTTGTCGGAACATCAATAGAGGCATTATATTCTGCAATACACTTATGCGTCCGGAGACACAAAAATAACCCGGAGAAGAAATCAGTATTTCACGACACACTCGTTCTGGGTAAGGATAAATGAAAAGAATACTGCTGCTGTAAAGCGATTCAGTGGGGTACGTTATCATTTCAGAGTAAAATTTCTTCTGAGGTAGTGATGGGTCTGCCCGGATTTGGACCGGAGTCTCCAACTCCCGAAGCTGGAAGGATGCCAGGCTACCCCACAGACCCTGTTAGCCGGTTAATGCTCTCCATGCTTTTAATTCTAGCCTCGGACCTTCTTACATTTTGCAGCGCACCAGTCACTTGTTCGCAGTCATATCCTCACCGTCCACTATCAACGAATCAACTTTGGAGTCATAGAAGCAGAAGTACCCTCTTATCCCTGCAGATTCATCAAATGGCTCAACGTAGGACCATACGGCATCCCTCACAGTGTCTCCGGAAACTTCGACATCCCAGTATGAAGCTTTCCCCTTGTAAGGGCAGCTGGTTTCACTCTTGGAAGGCTTGAGATAGCTGATCTTGACAGCATCCGGGGGAAAATAGAATCTTGCAGGAAGACCTGTCTCAAAGAGAATCTTCGGCCTAGCAGTCTCAGCTATCTTTTCGCCGCACACTCTGACTTCGACTCTTCTGTCACTCTCTCTAATGTCTATTCTGGTGTACGGGTCCCTCGGGTGGGTAGAAACAATCTCGTCTTCCTCTCTCCACTGCTCGAAGGCTTCCCAGTTCATAATGTACCTGCCTTCAAGTATCTCTGCTCCGGAAACAGTTCTGTCATACACTTTGCCTGCTCTTTCGCGGCAGTTGCCGGAATTCTTGAGGCTGAACCAGTGAAAGGTTCCAACCGGGTCTTCATCTCTGGAATTTTTACTCAGGTATTCACTATTCACATCTTGTTCCGGGAAGACATACTCAGGGATGTGCCCTGGTCCCTTCTTTATGAGGACTGACTTAGAGTCAGCAATTAAGTTGTCGTCTGCATATGCTCTCACTCGTTTTTCAGTAGGGACGCAGTATGATAGTTTTCCACCTGCCTTAAAGAAAGAATTCTCACTTGGAAATGCCGGAGTATGCATACAAACAAATTACCGGCGGGATTTTAGCTTTTAGGGTTCCACCACCATTTAACCCTCCGACAGAAACCGCCCCATTATTAAGGATTTATGTGACTTAGATCTTTACCTCAAGTGTTAGGCATCTGTTCTTTTATTCCATTGATAATGAATATATGACTGATATGACAATTCTCCTGTCCAGAAGGGTCATGCTGATGTTTCTGCTCATGATGACATCTGCGCTCATGCTTTACACAATGACAACTGGTGGATAGCTCGGCATAGGTTCTAAACATGTGAGCATTCGTGCCTGAAAGCGTTAGCCCGAGGCTCGTTACGTGAAAAGTGAATATAATATCAGACTGCCCTTTGTATTTCGCTGGTAATTTTCTTTAAAATATTTCGGATAAAATCTGAAAGATTTAACCCTTTGTCACGCGGTATGAATCAAGCATTCCGCCGCCGAGCAGAATACACTTTTATTTCTGTAACACATAACACCAACAGATTCCAGCGAGTCTTCCAGCACTCGAACCCGGGAAACAGGGGATGTTGATTGTGAAAGTACTTGTGATTGGCGGTACAGGATTTATGGGCAGGCGTCTGGTCAGAAACCTGCTTGCAGCAGGAGCAGATGTAACAATAGCAACACGCGGAATATCAGACAATCCGTTTGGGGAATCAGTGCGGAAGATAGTTCTGGATCGGTTTGACGAGAAGAGCTTATATTCATCCATCAAGAAAGACGAATACTATGATCTTGTATATGACCAAATCGGCTTTGGGCCTGATGACATCAAGCTCACGCTTTCTGTCCTAGATGGGAAAGTAGGCAGGTATATTTACACTTCAAGCCTGGCGGTGTACCCTCAACCTGGCAGGGACATGACGGAAGATGTGTTTTCTCCCCTGTCACATGAAATCAAAGAAGGAGGAATGGGAAATCTGGGATATCCCGAGGGGAAAAGAAGCGCTGAAGCATATCTCTTCAAGAATGCTTCTTTCCCGGTTGCCGTTGCCAGGTTTCCAATTGTAGTTGGTTATGGCGATGTCAGTGGGAGGCTGCAATTTCACTGCGACAGCATCATGGAAGGAAGGGAGATAGTGATTCCAAGTCCCTGCGGGAAAATGAATTTCATCTGGGTTGAGGATGCCGGGAGATTCCTCGCCTGGCTGGGATTGAATGGTAAGGAAGGCCCTTATAATCCTGCCTCGCCCGAACAAATCGATGCGCGAGAGATTGTAAGGAAACTCGCTTCCGTGCTTGGGAGAGAGGCCAATATCGTGGATTCAGGCGAAGACTCTAGGAGGAGTCCGTACTACAGGCCAGAGATTTGGACAATGTCTACAAAGAAAGCAACAGGTGAAGGTTTTGTATTCACACCCCTTGATGAATGGCTACCAATAGCAGCAAAGAAGGCTGTTGAAAACGGCGGAAAGAAGGGGAATAGCAGAGACTACCTGGGAGAGAAGATCAAGAAGAAGGACTGAATCATAAGAAGTAGGGGTTTTGCACAGAACTCCAGTCATCTTCAAAAAACATCCCAATAGATTGCTGATGAAGGGAAAGCCAATTGTGGCTTCGCATACGTGGAAGAAAGGTTTCTCTTTGCAGTTTCATTCGAGTGGAAAATGAGTTATCAACTGGTTCTCTAGTCGGCGAGAATGCCCTATAAAACAATGGCAGAAATCAACTGTGCCGGTATTAACCGTTAACAGTCCTTGTTACTCTTCCAAGATAATCCCATTATTCTCAGGCGACCAGGGATCAACCTGATTCTTTGAGTGATTGCCCAAAACTGTGAGGGTCTCTCTGCAAAAACTGGCAAGGTCCTTACATCCTTCCCGAGGTTGCGGGTCATTTATATACCATAATGTGAGTAGTCTACAGGTGAGTATCCGGAAGAAGTCAAGAAATTTCACACTCTTTTTCTTGACAATTTCCATTGTAGTGGTGCTCACGAGTGATGTCATCTCAGTGAATACAACAGGCAAGGGATACCACAGCCTTGATTTCACAAAGAATCCCAGGGGAAGCACCATGCTCTTAAGCGATTCTATCACTTCCACCTCAAACAACGCTGTCTTGAATATATGGTCTCCATATTCAGCCTCGTCTAATCAGTCCTTGGGTCCAAGTTATTGGGCATACCCCTCTAATTCAGAATTCGGGATGGGCTTTACAAAGGAAAATCAGACTGTCAACTTTCCATTTTACGACATTGTTTTCAGCTTCAGCGACTTATCCATCAAAATAGAAAATTCATCCACTCAAAAAGTGGCATCATTGTATCCTTCAAAACTACATGGCGAGTTGGACAACGCGGTAGGACATGCATTCAGTTCCTCAATCCCGTACAATGGATACTTTTTCTATGAAAGCACGGGCAGAATGTTAAAGTTGGGAATCCTACTATCCATGAACATTATTACAAATTTCACGGGAGGAAATCACGTTTTGGTCAACTTGACCGTTGGCTACACATCAACTATTTCAGGTTTTTATCTTCCACCAAACTACAAAGAGGTCAGCATGAAGTTAGGCCTGTTCATTGATGCTCAAAATTACTCGATGATTTAGCTCTTAGAGAAGACTTACATGTAATGAGCAAAACCCTAACCCAACCAATAATTGGATGGACCGGCGGGGATTTGAACCCCGGACCTCTTCCATGCCAAGGAAGCGATCTACCTCTGATCTACCGGCCCAAAAATCACGCCCACGACGGTGCAAATGACTCGGGCTTGCGAAGATACAAACTTGATTCATAAATCTTTGGCAAATCAAGCTGCATTGATGGAACAAGATTCTGAGCAAACTTACGGACTAAAATTTTAAATTATACCCGTGATGTATCAGACCAATGCCCGCTGGAAAGCCTGGCGAAGAGCCCTCAACACTGAAATTCTTGGATAACGGAGGGAGGCGCAGTATAAGGAACGTGGAGAAATACGACATCATCGACGGCATTGCGGGCGTGAGCATCCTTTACGACGAAGGAAATATGGAACACATTTACTTCGTCAGGGAACCATCAATATCTATCCAGGAAACAATTACCATCAGGCGAATCTCACTGGAAATTGAAAGAATGATCCCTCTCCTGGTCGACGGGCATGACCCGGGCAACTACGATGATCTCGAAGTACTCATTGACGAATACATGCAACTCCATCATCCTGAGTATGGGCGGGAACTGGTCCAGAAGTTGAAGTATACTGTGAGGAGGATGTACGAAGGTTTTGGGAAAATGCATGTAATCGCACTCGACCCCAATGTTGAGGACATATCATGCAACGGGCCCGGAACACCGGTCTTCGTATACCACAGGAAATATGGCTCACTGAAGTCGAACATTTCATTCAGCAATGAGGCAGAACTCTCCTCTACTATTGTCAAACTTGCGCAGATATGCGGGAAGGAAGTTTCGGTCAGCAGCCCAATCCTTGACGGAATCACCCTCCAGGGCCACAGGATTCAGGGCATTTATGGCAATGAGATTTCTCCCAAGGGGAGTGCACTTACTGTCAGGCTGTTCAGGGAGAAACCGTTCACCCCGGTGGACCTGATTAATTCCGGGGCAGCATCCCCCGAGATGATGGCATACTTCTGGTACATGGTGGAATATCTGGGCTCAGCCCTGATCGTTGGACCTCCGGCCGTGGGTAAGACATCCACACTGAATTCCATAATGATGCTGGTGCCACCAAACACAAAGGTATTCAGCATCGAAGAAACCCGGGAGATAAACCTGCTCCACGAGAACTGGGTGGCCGCCTCAACGAGGGAGACAAGCTCAACATCGGCAAAAGTGGCTGGAACGGAGGGAAAGGTGGACCTTTTTGATCTCGTGAAGATGGCAATGAGGCAGAGGCCCACATACCTTGTAGTGGGAGAGGTTAGGGGAAAGGAAGCATATACGCTGTTCCAGGCAATGTCCACCGGGCACACAACCTATTCCACAATGCATGCAGATTCCATGTCGACCCTTCTGAACAGGCTTGAAAGTGAACCTCTGAACGTCCCGAGACTCCTCATATCATCTCTCGGGACGGTGGTCATCAGCCATTTCATAAGGAAGGGCCAGCTTTCCTTGAGGAGAATCACTGAGGTGAACGAGGTCGTAGGAATAGACAACAGGACCAATGAACTTGTTTACAACAGGGTTTTCTCCTATGACTCGAACGACGATGTGCACACGTTTTCTGGCCAGAGCATGCTTCTTGAACGTATTTCAAGAGCCCGGAACATAAGCAGCAGGGAATTTTTCGATGAATTCCGCGAGAGAGCAGAACACATAAGGGAGATGTGCCAGTCCGAAGAGAACGATTACAAATCTGTCTGGGAAAAAATCAATGATTATTAAAAATCCCGGAACGTCTGGAGAGTGAGGAGAAACTGAGGGCCATGATCGGAAACTCTCCAAATACCAGCAGGGAGCTTTACAGGGCTTCAGTGCTCAAGAAGCAGCCTCCGTTTGTAGCCCTCTCGGTAAAGGTATTCGGGGGAATGTTCCGGCATGAGGACAGCTTTCCAAGAGCATCCCGGGAACTCGCCAGGTCAAAGCTGCCCTTCACAACAAGGGAGTTTCTCTCTCTGGCAGCATTTTCCACTTTGGTGTTCAGCGTAGCACTCTTCTCTGTGCTAACTGCTGTATCACTGTCAAAGCCACATTTTGCTTTTCTCCTCCTTTCCGCTGGTTTCCTGTCTTCGATCATTTTTCTGACATTATTTCTGGAAACGCCGAACTTCAGGACCAGGGGAAGGCTCAGGGACATTAACGCAAAGCTGCCGGTCGCCATCGCCTTCGTTGCAACTCTTGCCTCCGCAAATGTATCAGTGGACGAGATAATCAGGGAGCTGGGCGATGCTTCGGAGTTTGGGGAGATCTCAAGGGAGGCCCGTTCTATTTCAATGTCAAGCCTTCTCTTTGGGAGGGATATCCTCACCGCAATAAGGGAAGCATCCGTAAATTCCCCCTCCCCAAGGCTGGCAGAATTCCTTCAGGGCATTATAACGACAGTTACGACTGGAGGCGACCTGAAGCAGTACTTTACATCAAAGTCAAAGGAATACTATTCCGAGCAGGAAACAAGGATAAGAAGAAACTCGGAATCGGTCGGAATAATCGCGGAAAGTTACATAACGGTCGGAGTTGCCTTTCCGCTTATACTCATGATTATTCTGGGTGTCGTAGGAGCACTGTCTCCTGTGTCTTCCTCTTCAATCATCCTGTTCCTTTACTTCACTGCCCTACTGATAATACCAGTCATAGCTGTATTTTTCATGATACTGCTGAGGTCCACTCTCAAGGAGGTGGAAACATGAACTCAAGAATCCTGTCCGGTGCGCTATCACTGGTAATTGCAGTCGGCCTGCTTATGCTGGGCATTGCGTTTTCCCGTTCAATATTTGGAATTTATTCACATCCAGTCTTCGTCATCTCAGTCTCAGTGTCGATCCCCATGATCGTCTACGGCTCGATCGACTACCGGCAGTTCCAGAGAGTGCGCAAGGCCGAAAGAAGGCTTCCGGACCTGCTGCGCGACCTTTCCAACTACACATCATTCGGCATCCCACTCTCCGAAGCATTTACCCGCATCAGGGGAAACAGCTATGACACCCTTGGCAAGGGTGTCCAGAGGGTTGCAGGCCTAGTCTCTGCCGGAGTTGGATTCAACGATGCAATTGCGCGCCTGGGGGAAGGCATAACCTCTTCCAGGATAGCCATGGTCTCAAAGATACTGCAGAAGTCAAACGAATCGGGCAGCAACACTTCTGATGTCATATGGATACTCTCAGAGTTCACAACGAGGTCCGAGCTTCTGGAGGAATCCAGATCAGGAGACATGAAGAATTACAACATGGTCATGCTCATCTCATTTGCAGTGTTCTTATTCGTAATTCTGTTCCTTGACCTGAGGTTCCTGAACGTGATCCTATCCTACAGCTTATCATCCGGGTCATTCATCAGGGGCACAATATCCAGTTCCAGCATCGAGCGTGCATTCAGCGTCGGTGTCCTGGCGCAGGCCATAGCGATCGGAGTTATATCGGGACTTCTGAGGGATATCCGAATAACCTCGGGCCTCCTCATGACAGGTGTGCTGGTGGCAGCATCTTCTATGATCTTCTTTATCACGGGGGTGTACTGATGTCGGAAAGGCGCATGCCAAAAGAGCAGGACCCACTGTTCTCAAGGGAGCTTATAACCCCTGCAGAAAGTCCTGAGACCCTTTTCAGGCAGGAAATAGACAGAGGCAGGGCATATGCTAGAGTGTACATCTCTGACAAGGACAGCGCCATTCGATACGAGATGGAGGAGCCATACTTGAGTGAAGTGATGGAAGGTGTTTACCGAGACCTGCACAGAAAGATTGTTGACCTCATATCCCTGGCATCAACTGAAGTCA
>JBJKRS010000052.1:0-22261 GCA_046704525.1 Thermoplasmataceae archaeon | reverse complement strand
GTCTCCGGGGGAGGGTACTCGGTTGCAAACGACAGCATCATGTTGAGGATCTCCTCGAGAAGGGTTACGCCTTCAAAGTCAAGGGAAGGCTCGATCGGAGTGTACACCTTCGCGCTCTCATCATTGAGGTGGACGTGTATGAAAATTGGGTCTCCGACAGGGTAGATGATGTCGATGGACGACATATCCCTGAGGGAATTGTCAGGCACTGAAATGAAGTCAGGCGTCCTTCCAGTCGTATTCCTGTAATTGTCTATGTAAGCGGACAGGTGAGGGTTCCTGCTCAATGCCATTTCCAGGCTGTCCGATTTTATTGTCTCAACCATTTTATCACCTCTACGACACGCTAGTTATCTCGACTATCAGGCCTCTCCCGGGCTCTATCCTGTAAGGTATGCTCTGCTGGAATGACCTGAGTGCCATTGGGAACTTCGTAAGCTCTATGATCCTCTTTTTTTCTCCCGCAAGCTCCTTTGAATGAAGACTGATCACTGTTGTTGAGAGTTGCTGTATCTTCAGCAGTGTTTTGGAATCGAAGTCGGTAGGGTTCAGGGTAACGATGACTATCCTGCCTTCGGAGAATTTCCTCAGCCGTGTTAGGAAATACTCCCCGTCAAACTCATTGTACATCAACGGTATCAGGGAGTCTATGATCAGGACGCGCTTGTCCTTGATCCTGTCGAGGTCCAGTACCCTGTCCACGGTGGACGCCCTGCTTCTCCTCAGCAGGAAGACCCCGGTAAGGAAGGTCATCTGGTCGCCAAGGATTTCATTCATGAGGGGGTACCCAAGGGATTCGGCCTCAGAGACAAACTCCCTTATGGGAAACTGGGAAGACAAATAGCTAATGTTTGCACCATTCTGTATCAGTCCGTATGCCAGTCTGAGGGACAGCATCGTCTTTCCTTCTCCGCTGCCTCCAAGTATTGTAATCACCTGGCCTACGTAAAGGCCCCCTCCCATCCTCTTGTCGAGTTCGTCTCCCTCGATCCTGTAATCTAGATACATGCCGATTACCCTAACTGATCTGGAACACCATGCTGTGGCTCACACCGCTGCTCAGTGTCACGGAAACCGTGTAAGTGCCTGCAGTAAGCGGTATCGCTGCTGTTATTTCCCCCACCTGGCCCGGCAGGAGAGCTCCACTTCCCCCCGGCGTCTGGTAGGATACCTCGCCACCCGAAAGCAGGGTTCCGTTGATTATTGTCGAAATGGATGTATTTGTGAAGTCTATGCTGATGCTTCCGGTGTTCTTGATGTAGAACACATAGCCGTTATTGTAAGGGATCTGCGAAGGGTTGTTTATGATCTCGAAGCTTGAGTCAATCGTCGTCGATACCGATTTGGTTGACTGGTCTATGCTCTGGGTTATGTGGAAGGTCTGTCCTCCCAGAACTCCCACTACTGATGCACTTATCACAAGCGTTGCGATGAAGAATATCAGCTCCGATGTTGCAAGAGATCCCATTACGCCTTAACCTCCGTGAATTTTTCATATCCTGTGCTGAACACAAGCTCCACCTGGTAGGTGGCCGTTGTGTTAACGTTGAACGTGATACTTCCGTTCCCCAGTGGGAACAGGTACTCCGAAGAGTAGTTGAATGCCGCCATTGTCCCGTTCAAGAGCAATGTGGTCTTGTTCATGCTTAATGTGACACTTCCTGTGTTGGTCAGGTTCACAGTTACAGCATATGAGCTTGTATTGCCGCTGCTCAGGTTTGACACGCTGTATCCTGTGACATTTATGTTTGAATTGAGGTAGTCGTACCTCTGATGATCGTAATTCAGGTTTGAACTGTGTATGTCAAGGTTCGATTGGACAAAGTCCGAATATACCATACCAAAAAAAATAAGGGTTGAACTGAGCAAAATTGCCGCAGCCGCAACGTAACTAAATCCCATATAGTTCGTCGACCCCTTTCTTTAGCAGTCTGAAGTCTCTTTCCAGTCTCTCGATCAGGTCTCTCGATATCTCCCCACCGTTGAGCTTCTCTATGAAAAGCATCGTGACGATGTGGTCCTGGATCGTTGGCTTTATCTTGTACTCCTGTGCAGGAGCCATTATTCCTGTTATCTTTGTGAACTTGAACATCTGCTCCTTCGCAGATGGAGAGATCCAGCCGAGGCTTTCGTAGTAGTCCAGTATGTCCAAAGTGTTTTCTGCACCGTAGTTGTCCAGCAGGAATTCAAGCCATCTCAATGCAACCATCAATGACACTACATCATCTCCGATTGCCTCGAGCTTGTACCTTCTCTTGTAAGATCTTGGCTTGTCTCCGTTGGAGTCAGGCATTTCACCTTCGGGTTGTAGTGCAGGCTTCGGCTTCCTGTTGGCGCCTCCGCCTGCAAGCATGCTTTCGACATTTGAAATCTCTCGAAAGATCTGGTCCACTTTACCCAATAGTGAGCTGTCCCTGCCTTCCAGGTATTTCTTCTGTAGGTTGTTGAACAGGTTTTCGATGTCTGTCTTTGAGAACTTCGTAGGTGAGTTCAGTACTTTCTGTCTCAGTTCTTCCACAACGAATTTCGGTATGGATTTGTCGATCGAGTCTACCTTCGTCTGTAGGAATCCCTTTAGGGAGTCGTTAATCATATGATTCCTCCTGTTCCATTTCGGATATCATTGAATCCATGTCTGGCGCTCCATACAACTCTCTGAGATCGTTGATAGCTGAGCTGACAAGCTGCCTGAGGTCATCCACGTTCTCGCGCAGGGAGTCTGTGAGATCCTTGATCTCTTCTGGAGTCTGGTCAATGAAAGGATTGAATTCCTTCGATACCATTTCATATAGCGAAACTACCATTTTTACATTCTCCTTTACGCCTTCTAGATCTTCCTTTACCTCAGATACGCTTCTCTTGGATGCATCAAGGGACATGTTCAGACGGTTCACCTCGTTTTCCAGGGAGGTGAGCCGCTGATTTATGCCCTCGACGATCTTTGTGTCAACCGCAGGTTGTGGAGGTGGACTGGGCGGTGTTTGTTGCTGTGTAGGATTCGGTACGTTTGCTGTGGCCTCTTTCTTTTTTCTGCCAAGTCCGCCTAGCAGTTTGTCGAAGAGACCCATTGTGCTCACTGTTCAAATATTGGCAATTGTACAGCTTATTGCAGCTGTACAATTGCCGTGGTGAAAGACTCCGGTGCAGTAAACTGTATGACTCCTGCGTTACCACTTGGTGGTGTTACAGCCCCAACTACAGACTGGCCCTGTGTTATTCCGGTTCCGAAGACTGCTGTGATGTTCACGAGCAGTGCGACCTGGTCACCGTACGAGACAACCGGGTAGCTGCCGGACAGGGACGATGTCGGATCAGCGACTGTCAGTACTGCAAAGTGGCTTGTTGCGTTTGCCTTGTTGGCAGATCCATCTATGGATGCGAAGAACGTCGCGTTGAAGATGTTGTTCGTTCCGCTGGAAGCGTCACTGTAACCGGAGGATCCGATGTATGTGAGTGATGCAGTCTGGCCCTGGTACGTCAGCTGGAGGGTGACATTTCCGAGGTTGACTGGGGTGCTTCCCGATGTCTCACCAATGTACACAGCTACCCACTTTATGTTTCCAGATGTGTAGTTTACTGCCTGGCTGTTAATTCCATAGATCGAAGAGACTGACAGCCCGGTCGAAACCTGCTGGGTCGTCTGCTGACCTGTGCTCTGTGCTCTCTGTTGCAGTGTTCCAGCCGTGTGGATCAGAACAGTTGAAGCGACTGCAGCAACTAGTACCAAGGCTATAAAGATAATCAGGGTACCAATTCCTGTGTCTCCTCTGCTGTCCGCCTTCAGGCTGAACATTTTTCCGAGCTTTTTAGCTCCTTTCATTACGGCTCTATTCAATTAGACACCTCAAAAGGTCGAAGCCAGTCTTAACTTATATCCGTTTTTTGCATAATTTTCAATTTATAATACAGCAGAAAATTATGTATGGGGTTATGTATGTGTTGACAGTTGAAGAGCCATTATAAGGCATTTCAGGATTAGCATCCTTGTCAGCTGAGAGAATGTCCGGACTCCCTTTCGATCTCGCCTTTCAGGTACCTGTCCCTGAGCTTCTGGTACGACTCGCCATTTCTTCTTGTATACTCGAGGTATGTAGCATCTGAGCGCTTGACTTCCGCGGGCACTCCTGTTAGGAGAGAATTTTCAGGAGACAGAAAGCCCTCTCTGACAACTGCCCCGGCACCTATGACAGTTCCTGATGACACATGGGCACCGTTCAGCACTATGGACCCAATGCCTACGATAACATTGTCGTCGATTGTGCATCCATGCACTACTGCACCATGCCCCACAGAGACGTTTTCCCCTATGGTTGTCGGATGATCGCGATCTGTATGAACTGTCACATTGTCCTGGAGATTTGAGTTCCTTCCGATTCTTATCTTGTTCATGTCTCCACGGAGTACTGTGTGATCAAATACTGACACACCGTCTGACAGTTCAACATCTCCAAGAAGGACAGCAGTCTCAGCAATGTAGATGTTCTTCCCTTTCCTTATCGCCATCGTGCTACAATCCAAGGACTGTATATAACAGGTATCAAGGTTCGTGGAATGCAAACTGCGAAAAGATTTATATGTTAATTATACCTTTGTCTGACAAAGTCCCGGAAGATGGCTCCTGAAATCCATCGGTGAGTCTGGGGGGACTTTCTGGGGTAACCGGATCATGTCAGTCCCATACAGGGTAACAGTTAGGATATCAGAAGAGACGATGGAAAAACTTGAGCAGCTGGTCGAGACCATGCAGTTTGAGAACACTTCTGAAGTGATCAGGAAGGCCATCGACGAATTCATAGACAGGAATTACAGGGGCGGCAAAGCCAGCAAGGTTAATGTCATGATACCCCAGAAGATACTCAGCGATCTTGAGAAAGATGTAGAAAGCGGTTCCGCAATCTCGCTGGACGATCTCATAAGAGTAATTTTGAGAGACTACACTCTCAAGCGCCTCAATGAGGAGATTGACGAGATCTCGAAGCAGGAAAACGTTAAATAAACGGCTATTCTCAAAGTACCCGAATCATGGTAGTTATCAGAGACAGCAAGCCCTCACTTTCAAAGAAATTCGGCAAGGATTTTCTCCCGAGGGTTGAGAAGTACTCATCTGTAATCGGCTATACCGTCGAGGAAGAAGCCGACGAGATAAAGGTCGAATTCAACCCGGACCGTCCAGACCTCTTCTCATTCTATGCGCTCAACAGGGCCATGAAGTGCTTCTATGACAAAGACTACTGGCTGTTTTCAAAACCTGGGGATTCAGGTATAGATTTCAGGATCGACGAGAACGTGAGGAAACTCAGGAATTACATGGCCTCGTTTGTCGCAGTCGGGAAACCCATCGGCGACAAGCTGCAGGACCTGATAGACTATCAGGAGAGAATTCACGAGAATCTGGGGAAAGGTAGGACGAAGGTCTCAATCGGCATACACGACCTGAGTAAAGTTGAGCCTCCTTTTGAGTTCCGTGCAGTCTCCATGGATTCAATCAAATTCGCCACCTACGACGGATTGGTGACCGGAACACCGGGCGACATACTGAAAAAGCACCCCAAGGGGATCGAGTTTGCATCGCTTATTCCCTCTGTGAAAGAGGTGCCCATAATACTGGATTCCAGGAATGATGTGCTGTCCATGCCGCCCGTGATAACCGGCATAAAGTCTGTAGTAGACAGCTCAACCTCAAAATTCTTCATTGATATAACGGGAGACGACAGGAAGGCCACGAGAGATGCATTCTTCCTTCTTATGAATGAGTTCTCCAACCTTGGCTATAGTCCTCGCCTGACGACAAATCATGGCACAGCGTATGCTGATCTCGGAATAGAAGGGCAGTACGCGAGGAAGATGGAAATAGGTAAGGAATCATCATCCAGGATTTCAGGCATCGAGCCAAAGAGGGAAGATGCTGTTGAGATTCTCAGGAAAATGGGCTATATGGCGGAGCCATCTGGAAAGTGGGTCTCTGTGCAGGTACCTGGGCACAGGCCCGACGTTATGGGCGAAGTTGACGTTGTTGAGGACCTGGTGAAAGGGTTTGGCCTCGAGAAGGTGCCGGAGAGTAGCATGGATCTTCCGCTGATAGGCCAATCCAGGAAGGAGACAGAATTCAGCTCTCTTGTCCGAGACGCCATGATAGGCATAGGCTTGCAGGAAGTCCGCACATTCGTTGTCACATCTTCAAGCTTCTATTCAGGCCTGAAATACAGTGGAGGGCTCGAGGTTCTTAACCCAAAGAGCAAGGACTATTCTGTTATCAGGGACAGGCTGTTCGTAAGCATACTGGAACTGCTCAGGATCAACAGGCGCAGGCCCATGCCTTACAGGGTATTCGAAATAGGTGAAATATATCATGGCGGCAAGCAGCTTACTCACCTCTGCGCAGTCATAATGGACACCAGGGCATCCTTTTCCTCCATCAGGCAAGTGCTGGACAATGTTGCCCACAGAGTGGGGATTTCCACAATAGATGCAAAGAGCAGTGATGAGGAGGGTTTCATCAGCGGCAGGACAGGAAGAGTGTTTTTTGACGGCACCGATGTCGGAGTGGCAGGTGAGCTCTCACCCGAAATCCTGACAAAATTCGACTTGGATGCTCCGGCTGTGGTTTTTGAGCTGGACCTCGGGAAAATCATGAGCCTGATTGGGTAGCTACTACCTGAAGATCATGCCTTTGGCCCTTTCAGGTGAAACCGGCACACCTATCTCCAAAGAATAATCGACGAGAAGTTCAGGGCTCATAGAAGCAGAGAACCTGTAAGAACCAAGGGAGCTCATGATCCTGGCTCTGTCAAATCCGGTTGCACTACATATAGCCCCAATTCCGAAATCCATGTCAGCCATTTTCCCTTCCGCTGTTGCTGATTCGTATGTGGTGCGTATTTCTCTAGCCAGGAAAGGATCACTCTCGGAAAGGGAAGGGCTGACACCTGCGGAGCAGCAGATGCCGCTCATTGCGTCTCCTTCAGAGCCCGGCATCATAGCTACCCCTCCGTGGGACAAAAGGTGCGACAGGTAGGGTTCCCAGATGGCCAGGTAGGAGTATGCCCCTTTTAAGAAATCGGCTGATGCCTTGGCAGGTTCATCGTAAAATGAGAGAATCGTGTCTTTCCTCCTGGCAATGGCGCGTGAAATAAGTGACATGGTGGACGATTCAGAGGTGGCGAGAATCCGGTTTGATGCCCTTTCATTCTTAAGGACTCCTGAGCCTCCACCCGCAATGCCGCAAAGGATCCTCTGCTCTCTGTCAATGAGTGAAAGTAAAAGATGGGTGAACGTTGGAGCGAGTGCAAGCTCCAGAGCAGAGTGCTGCAGTTCCGCAATCATTTCGACTGCGCTGTTCATGGGCCTCAATGCAAGCCTCATGCCCTTCCTGTCGGTTATTTCCTTGAGGACACTTAGAAAAGGCGCGTACTCTGAAGACCGGAGGAAAGCGGTTCTGACCTCCCCTTTTCTATAGGATGGATAGAAATCCGACAGCCATACTCTATTCGTGAGTCTCCCCTCTTTTTCACGAATAACTAATCCTCGATTGCTCATCGACTTAAGGAGCTCCGACACGTAGGATCTTGAGTACCCTAAGCCTGAGTAAAGCTCGTTCTGCTGCACTCCAAGCCATTTCCTCTTGGCCAGTAAGTCGGATATTCTCAACTCAAGCTTCTGCATGTGGCATTACGTTCAGGCTTGCGGGGGTTATACAGTTTTCCCGCATCACTTTCCAGTTTGATAAAAATTATAAACAAACAGTGATACAGTTGACTGTTTACAGATATGCACCTTTTAGAGACCAGGGGGGTAAGTGATATTGTGGGCCTGCTTGAGATCCTTGAGGATGTCGGCAAGCCGGTAGACATTGCAAAGCTCGACGATTCGCTTGATGAGGAGCGAAGCACGCTGATGAATCTCCTCAATGATGCTGAAGCCCTGGGATTGGTAAATGTAGAGAGGGGGGATATCTACCTTACTGATACAGGCAAGGAATTCCTCCAGGCAAATATAGACGGGAGGAAGGACATACTGAAAGGGAGGGTGGTTTCAGTTGAGCCTTTCCACAGCCTCATCAAAGAATTCGGCCTCCGGGGGAATGAATCAATGTCCAAGGATGACATGGAGGACTTCATACGTGGCAACTTCCCTTCCGAAGACGATGTCAGCACTTTCGGCCTTATTGTTGGCTGGGGGAGGTACACAAGGATCCTCGATTACGACAGTGATGAAGACGAGATCACATTATTGTGAAAAGGAATTGGCTCAAGCGGCGGGTCGAGAGCCACTCGCACCAAATATCTGCCTGCCATGTGAAATATTATTCCTCGTCCTAAGATGGTTCCATGCCACACCTGTACTGCCAGCAAAACGCTTTTTATATGAAGATTCTATTAGTGCTCCCTAGGTAGTATCGTAATGGAAGAGACCGGCGCACAAGCACAATCAAAACTTTCAGTATTCAGAAACCGGCCAGAATTCACTGCGCTGATCATTCTGGTGAGTTTCTACCTTTTCATCTCCAACTATTTTGTCTGGGGTCAGGCATTTGTTGGGGGTGTTGTGAACACATCCGGAGGAAGTGATCCTTACTATAATTTCAGGATCATACAGCACATTCTGACATACCACACAGCACTGCTCCATGATCCCTCGCTCGCGTATCCTCTTGGAGCAAACAACCCGAGGCCCCCATTCTTCTATTTCCTCACAGTGTTGGTGGCGGTTATCATATCCCCTGCAGTGGGCGGCATAGCGAATGGCGCGTATTACTTCTTCAACGAGGTTGACGCACTGTTTGGGGCTTTCCTGATCATTCCAGTGTACCTGATAACAAACCAAGTATTCGGCAAGAAGGCCGGAATCATAGCAGCGACGCTGTACACCCTCATGCCGAGCAACCTGTCAGCCGGAATCCTCACAGACGGCAGACTTCATACTCCAGAGCTGCTCTTCGGGTTTTTCGCAGTGTACTTCTTCCAGAGGTCCGTGGGAACGATCTCTAAATCCATGATAATAGACAACCTGAGAAGCGTAAGGAGCTATATCCCTTCAATCAGGAAGTTTATTGGACAGAACAGGCTTGCTACCATTTATTCTCTACTTAGCGGGGCATCCCTTGGAGGTCTGATCCTATCGTGGCAGGGCTTCCCGTACATTGAGATCATAATCTTGCTTTATGTGGTAGTCCAGCTGATCGTAAATGTCGTCACGAAAGAGCCTACTGGTCACCTCACATACCTCACCCTGATATTCCTCTTTGTGGGATTTGCACTTGGTGCGTACCCCTATTATGCAATAAGCTACGGTTACATGCATCTCTGGCTGATCCAGCCATTTGAGATAGGGCTTGCAATTCTTGGCCTGTCATTCATCTTCAATGTATTCGGAAGAAGACCTTGGATCATCACCATCCCTTCAATCGCTGCAATAGCGGTCCTCGGTGTAATTGTAATCGGGCATTTCGCACCTGCTGTGATACACGCAGTGGTTACCGGGCAGGGCTACTTTGTCAAGAACAGGCTTTATTCCACCATTGCGGAAGCATCTTCTCCTGCACTGGGCCAGTACATAAGCGGATTCGGTGCCGGGCAGTTCGTTCTGGGAATGGCTGGAGTCGCCTACCTGATCTATATTTACTTGAAGAAGAGGACGGAGAACTTCCTCTTCCTGCTGGTATTCTCAGTAGTATCAATCTACATGAGCTTTGCAGCAGCAAGGTTCAACATTACAGCTGCTCCGGCATATGCCGCTCTGGGCGCTGGATTGCTAGTGTTTTTCACTGATACGGCCAAGCTCTCGGAGATGAAGAAGAGGCGTGTTATATCAGAGGGCTCGGTCAGAAGGTCTGTGAAAGGAAACATCAACTGGCTTCACGCGGCCACTTCTATACTTGTTGTCATCCTCCTGATTGTCCCTGCAGGTTTTGCAATGGTGTCTGCTGCGGTGCCTGCCAATACGGCACAGTCCGTTGACAAGCAGATAATGAATTCAATCCCGCCCTCTCTCAGGTTCGGTAACACATCCCAGGGAACAGTATTTGTCGGCGGATTCGGCTTTTCCATTATCAACAGTTCAGACCCCTTCTCCCAATCAATGTCCTGGCTTACCAATCAGGACAAGAACCAACCGATGAACCAGCGTCCGGCATACGTCTCGTGGTGGGACTACGGCTTCCAGGAAATGTACCAGGGGCAGCACCCAGCTGTGGCGGACGACTTCCAGCAGGGGTATGAGGTTGCAGGTCAAGTGCTTCTGGCACAGAATAACAGCCAGGTAGTGTCTCTATTTCTGGCAAGGATAATACAGGGAGACTTCCAGAAGAATGGAAATCATTTCTCTCAACAGGTAAACGATACGCTGAAACAATACTTCGGCAGCTATGAGGCAAATCTCATTGGGAAAATATCTGCAAATCCCAGCAATTATATCACATGGATAAACGACAACAGCACAGTCTACGGAAACTTCATAAAATCTATAACAAGCTCCAATGCATATTTCGCCCTGATAAAGGGTCAGCTTTCCACAAAGTACTCAGTTGAAACAATAAACAATGCGTATCTTGCGCTGGAGAGAGAAACGGGATATTCCATAAAGTATTTGCAGATTCCAAACGGTCTGTTCCCGACATCAGGAATCAACCCGGGAATCTTCTACGCCCCGGCTTACCTGACTGACACTCCATCCTATTCAAGCAGCGGGGGCCAGATCGTCCCGACAAACTACTACCAGGTTTACGCACTTACTGCAAATGGGACATACCCTCTGAACCAGCTTCCAGCAGGTGTGCAGCCCCTGAACTACAGCATACAGTATACACCTGCGTTCTACAACACTTCCATTTACAGGTTCACAATGGGGTACCCGCCCTCTGTCACAGGGCATCCCAATGGGCTTCCCGGAATAACATACGGACAGGGCACTTACCAGATTATGCCGGCTTGGAACATGAGCAACTTTGAGATCACATACGAAGGAATACCGTGGAACCCATTCAGTGATTACCAGAACCATTCCAATGCATGGAAGATCATTCCGCTGCAGCAGGCTTACCAGTACCAGCAGCAGGGCAAAGGTATTGCAGAACTATTCCCGCCGCCTAATCAGATCGTTCCTGCCGGTGAGCCAATAGTGTCCTACTATCCAGGAGCTAAGCTCACGGGACAGATAACGCTTCAAAACGGGCAGCCAGCTCCGGGAATAAGGGTTACGGTATTCGACCAGTATGGCATACCTCACCAGACCACTCTCACTAATAGCAACGGATATTACAATCTCACGGGCCTTCCTGGCAACGACACTCTGGTAATAACAACGGGGAGCCTAAACCAGAATTTCCTCATCGGGCAGACATCAATAAAGAACATAAAGGTGCATGTCTCGCAGGATCAGGCCAATCAGATTGTGACCGGATACAACAGTACAAACGGGAATCCGAGCTATGTGATTGAGAACAACTATGTGCTCGGCAACAACAGCGTGAGCGGATTTGTCAGGGACCAGTACCAGAAGTCAAAGAACCTGTCACAGCTTCACCCGTTCTCCCAGCCGCTTGTGAACACCGGCAAGATTGAGCTTCATAACTCGACCTACAACATATCCTACACACTGAACATAACAGATGGTCAGTACTCTGCAAACAACCTGCTTCCATTCTCGTACAGGGCATCTGTCCTTTCAGGTGGAAATACGTACACCAACGTATCCTATGTGAACATATCCAACGGCGCTTCCCAGGTGGATGACATATTCATCCAGTACGACACCATGTTCGTCAATGTAACTGGTGGGGGAGGGTCACCGCTTCCAGGGTACCAGGTAGTGGCGGCTGGCCCGGGAGGATCTCAATATACCAATACTACCAACTCTACTGGAGGTGCAGTGGTATGGGTCCCGCCAGGGAACTACAGCGTATATGCAGAAAACAACTATTCTGTGAGTCCGATAATGCATCAGTCATTCCAGAGCTGGAACCTCAATACAAGCCTGAACGTGACCCCTGAAGTTTCTGGCAATGTGTCCGGCAGACTGAACGGAGCTTCCTCAGGTGTTAGAGTCAGCTTCCTTGTGAATGGGATTGAAGGGAATATGTACTCAACAACAACCAGTGCGGGAGGATATTACAGTATCAGCCTCCCCTATGGAGTGTATACGGCCTACGCTAACAGCAACGGGTCGGTTGCCGCAAGAACCACCACGGTCAGCGGTCCGGCTACCATGAACCTTTCACTGTCTCCGGGCATATCGCTTTCAGTGGGCTCCACGCTAAAGGCCCTGAACCTTTATGCTGGCGCCTACCAGATCATGGGCCCGAACATGATGCTGCAGGCCAATTTCTCAAAGCAGGTAACAGACAACTTCATCCTCCCTTCAGGTGCATACTCCATTGCTGGAACTGCCTCTTATCTGGGCACGCAGTATTCCGCCTTCACGCACATAAATCTTGTGGGGACCAGGAACATCAACCTGTCGCTCGTTCAGAACCAGCAGATTTCGATATTTGCCTTTGATAAATCTGTCATAAACGGATATAACGCAAACTCTGCAATAGAAAAGGGAGTGGTTGTCCTTTACCAGTCAAACGTTCCAGTAATGTATGCCGAGGTGGGACCACACGGATTTGCTCAGCTTCAGTATTCGGGAAGCAATTCATCAGGATACAGTATTTCATACGAGTCCGCCTATTATTCCGCCCCCAGTGTCTCATATACCGGCAGCAGCATATACTTCCCGGTGACCCCGAGGGACGCTGTGCTTAGCGTCTCGTTCCATCCTGACAGCTCTTCAGGGAAGGTGGCAGGAACGTTCAGTCTTGCAGGGACGAGGAACTATAACTTCACCATAATCAGGGATGGCCTGTCAGCGAATGTCCTTCCAGGAGTCTACTACGGGTCCATTACCGGTTCAAACACTGTATCCGTTCCTGACAACCCTGTATTTGTTGTATCTGCGGGGACGAACCATTACAGCACTGGCGTTATGCAATACGCCTCTGTTTCAGTGGCGGGAGCCAGCAGCTACAGCCTGTACAGCTCCACAGCAGTGATGGCAAAGAACGTTTCAAGTGTGCCTGTGGGAGTTTACACAGTATATGCCACAAACGGCTCTAAATCACTTATCACGGTCAGGAACATAACTTCCAATACTACTCTGAGCAGTGCATACTCCCAGGGATATTCGCTCGACCTGAAGAACTCATTGTCAGTCCCGGGGGGTAATTACTACGTCAAAACAGGTTCGGCAGTACTGAACCTCACTGAAGGGAAATGGACATTGCCCCAGGGGAACTACCAGGTCTCGTACCGTTATGATTACACCAACTCCACAGGTTCATACCACCTCTCCGCTAATGATAACATATCACTTTCCTCGAATGCTGTACTCAACATGAGTCTGGCTTCCAGCAAAGCCCAAACGGGGCTTTACGGCCTGGCTACTTTCCAGTCAACGCCTTCAAAGTATACCACAGTTGAGGTCCTCAATTCCAAGGGACTTGTGGTCAACATTTCCAATACAAATTCTGCAGGCTACTACAACATGAGCCTGGCACCTGGAACATACACGATATACGGAGTGAACAATGCATCAATGCAGGGATACTTCCAGAGCGTGACTGTCGCACCGTTCTCCGGGTACAACCAGTACAACCTGTCCATGAGGCAGGGTTACAAGACGTACCTGTCGGTGAACGCAAATTCTCAGCTCCTGGACACAAATGTGACAATATCAATAGGTACAAGGGCACTGCTGGTCAACTCGACCAACTCCGGGCCATACGTGCTTCCGCAGGGCAACTACACATTCTCTGCTGGAATCACGCAGTCACAGAAAGTGTACAACGGAACAGTTATATCTGTCTCATACGGGACGAACTACACTACTGACATAAACCAGCAGAACAGCTATGTCACAGTCACACTGCAAAAATCCAAGGTTTATGGTTTTGTCGTAAAGCAGACCTCTGCTGTCGGCACCATAGGGAACAATGGAACTTTCAATGCCACATTCTCAGTCTTGAACACAGGAAATTCAAAGGTAAACGTGACACTGTCCTCCGGCTCGCCTTACTTCTGGAGCATGCAGTTCAACAGGACATACCTCAACATTCAGCCTGGACAGGAGTATAATGTATCTGCCTCCGTGACGGCACAGCATAACCCACCGGCAGGGACAGACCAAGTGCCTGTCTCCATGTCATACAGTGGTCAGTCGAGCAGCGGATACCTCAGTGTCAACGTGACATCAGCGTCTGGATTTACAGCATCACGGGCTACAGGATTGGGGACCGTGAACGGAAGCAAGGTCTGGATACCGATAAATGTCCAGAATACTGGAAATTCCCCGGTCACAGTGAACTTCTCCATAGGATCTGCTTCACTTGGAACTCTCAAGGCATACAACTGGAATGCAACTCTATACTACGGCGGTGTGCAGGCCCAGAAAGTCATAGTCCCATACAATTCCACAGTCACCGTTTACGCGGTTCTTTCACCCTTATCCGGTGGGCAGACATCATCAGTGACATTCACGGTTAATTTCAATTCTACCAGCCATGGGCAGGCACTGGCAGCCTCGACGTCGGTCCCCTCCATTTCCAGCATATCCCCATATCCCGGAGGATCTGGAATCATAGGCAACTATACGGGCAACCCGTATTCCAGCATCGAGATCGGCCTGATAATGATAGCAGTCCTGGTGGTAGGAGGCATTATAGCCTCTGGCATAAGATCCAGGAACAGGAGAGGTAAGCGATGAATGCCAGAATCGCGGCTACAGCACTGATAATCATTCTTGCTGGAGCTGGAATGCTCGGTATGGCAACTGGGGCAAACGCTCAGTCCGGCATCTACGCAACAACAGTGAACAAGCCGTATTACGCGTACACGGGCCAAAGCTTCAACATGTATGTTAACAACACATACGGGTTCTCCAACTACACTGTGACCGTGTACTTCTCCGGGTACAACCTGTCAGGCTTCTCGCCAACCAATACGTACAATAACTTCTCGGCAAGCGATCCGGACTTTGTCATACCAATAGTCGCACCCAATGCCACAGAATCCATCACCATGATTGTGAAGACAACAGCCCAGTCTGGAACGCACGCATACAGGACATCCTCTGAACAGACAATACAGGTGATCAAGCCCATATTCCTACACGCAGTTGTGACAAACAAGAAGGACGCGGACATGTACAACGTGACAGTGAACTTCTACGTGGACAACAACTTCGTGGCGAGCAAGACTATTCCTGACCTCTCTGCCCAGAGCACCTATGAGGTGAACTACACGTGGCTGAACCCTTACCTTTCAAACGGGGAGCACTCACTCACTGTGCAGGTAAACAACTCACTTGTCTCCATAGATAACGGCGGATCATCCGTCACAACCCATTTCTACTACGGGCATCCTCCCAATTTCAACTGGATCTACTACGTTGTGGCAGTGGTGGGCGTATTCATGCTCGTTATGGTGATGGGTGCGGGAAGAAGGCCCCGTGCAGGTGAGAGAACACCAAAATGGAGAAAGTAGGAGTCACTTTATAACGCTGAGGAGGGTTGTGAACTCCTTCTCAAATACTGTTTTCCTGCTGAACTTCTCTGTCAGTTTCACGTCAAAAGCCCCATCGCTTTTCGCTATCCTAGCTGCTGACAGCGCGTTATCATGAACCTTGTGCGGCATGCTTGTGTTCTTCTCATCAATCACAGTTATGGATATGCCCAGGTTGCGTATGGAAGACGTGATATCATTCCTGTTCGGGGCATCCCCGTCTCCGATCTTCACCTGAATCTCCCTGTAGGAGTAGCTCCTGGAGATTGAGATGACCTCGCTTCTGACCCTTCTGGTAGTTGTACACTCATAGGCCTCCAGCAGGACTCCGTCGGCTATGACTGCAATGCCGGGTCTCGGGCCAGGGTCTATCCCGATGGTGATCCTGGTGAAATGAGTCTTGTCCATGAGCCTCGGGAGGGCCATCCTTATGCCGCTGGTTGGATCGTTAGCCTTGATCTGGTTTGGAAAGCTGTGGTCATCATTGACCGAACTGAGAATGACGGAGACATCACCGGGAACATTGCTTGGTGATTCTATGCTCGTAAAGGGGAGGTTCCAGATCTTCAGGTGCTTTATGACATCATGATAAAACTTGAAGTCAAGAGTAAATATGCCTATACGGCTCATTCGCTTTGATATAAGTCTGGGAGTTATATCTTTTTTTCTAGGTCTATCTGGGTTCCTGAGAGTTGCGCTTCAACGTACCGGTTTACAAGGGTTACAAACTCCTTCTCTGATCCCTTGGGTATGACCGCCCCTGCAGCTATGTCATGACCTCCTCCAGTGCCTCCGACTTCCTTTGCGCATTCCTTCATTATTGTGGAAAGGTTAAGCCCCTTAGCGACCATTTTCCTTGTGCCCCTGCCAGATACCTTTGTGCTCTTGTTCTCAAGACTCACACTGAAGCCAACCAGTGGCTTGGACTGGTCAAGCAGGTAAAGCATCATTATGCCGCTGATTGAGCCCGCCATTTCAGATTCAGGCGCATAGAAATACCTTACACTCTTCTCCTCGTAGAGGTCTTTCAGCGATCTGTAGATATAGTCGATAAGCTTGGTCTTGAACATTTTCCAGTTGGACAGGACTTCTTCCCGTACGGATTTGTCACCTAGGAAAAACTGGACGGACAGGGAATTGGCACCTATCTTGCTGTTGCCGTCAACGATGCTGCTGATCTCCTTCGAAGTGAACTCAATGCCGTCAAAGGTGACTATGTCAGCTTCAAGGTATTTCAGTGCCTCAGATCCCACTCTCCTCTTCAGCATCTCCATTGCTAGGCTTGCAGCAAGCTCTCGCCGCTGGTCTTCAGTAATGTCTGAAATTTTTTTTGACGGGTCAATGCCAAGTCCACCGAGGAAAGCCTTCACCTTTTCAGGATACCCGGACAGGTCCAGGAAAAATGGGTCTGTAGAGTAAGTTATGGAATCAAGAAGGTCCTCGCCCTCGAGGTTGAGCATCCTCACCTTTCTTGCACTGGAGCCGTACTTATCCATTATCTGGAGATTTAGGCCCTCAAGCCCCCCAATGTCCTGCTTGTCTGCTATTACACCCGAGAGGAAGAATGGCAACAGGTCACTGTTCTTCTCATCCATTGCCAGTGCCATGAGAAATGCCATGGTTGCACCGCACGCTTCTCTTGTGCCGTTAACGCCGTAATCCCTCGCGTTGATGTTCAGGCAGGAGATGGTAGACTTTGTGAAAAAGTGGTGATCCAGGATAACCACATTATCGAAATCTGAAATGTACTGGGCCTGATCGGAGCCTGCATCAACTATGATTGTGAAAATGTCTTTCTCTTCTTCGAGCCTCTTCCTGAAGCTGTCGCCATCCAGTGACTTTATGTAACCCAGATGGTACTTTATTCCCTTCCTTTCCAGAGCGGTGGCGAGAATTATTGCCGCACTGGTGCCATCTCCGTCATAATGAGCGAGGACCCTTACATATTCATTGGAAAGGATTTGTTTGGCTCCCTTTCTCAGGATATCGTAGAATTCTTCGGAGATGATTTCACTGAGCATGCCTACTTGATTACCTTGTTGAGGCGCCACTCCTGTGGAAGTGTACCTTTCCTCTTGTAATACCTTACCAGTCTGATTATCTTGGCCATGATCAGGTTTCCATTCCTGGCATTGGTAGTGTCGTTGTGATTCAGTTCGTTGTGCCTCTTTATCTTCTGGTACTTGGTTATCAGGTTGCCGAGATCCTCGGGAATCTCGTCTGTAATGCCCTCTCCGTCCAGAAGAGTGCCCAGTTTCTGGTTGAACATAATCTTGGTGCTTGGAATTCCAAACTGGTCCCTGAGCCTGATTCCTATAACTGATTTTGAAACACCTTCATTCTTCATCTTGACGATTGCCTCCTTTATCTCGTCGTTTGACATCTCTACCCAAGGGTGGTAATCCCTGAGAAACTGGGCTCGGGAGCCTGATTTTCCTTTTTTCCTTGAATGCATTCTTGCCATAGACTTGTTTCACCTAATACGTGGATTTGCAGGTGCTGAATTGCATCGGCTTATTAAGACGTAACGTTACTTGATTAATAATGTTAACGACGCGGTAGAACTGCTGAAACTCGGTTTCTATACAACGCCGTTGTTGCGCTCGAACTGGCAGAGGACCTCGGATGCGACAGACCATATTGTAAGTTCCCCATCGAAAATGGAATACGCCTTTCCAAGGCTGTACGCATCAGAAATATAGTCGCCCTCGGAAAATCCGCCTATTATCACGGTGCGGTCTCCTCCATCGCCCTTGGCTTCCCCGATTGTCTCTTTTTCACCATCAGGCGAGAAAAGAACCAGCGTCCCGTTTGACTTGGACTCTACGCACATTTTCAGGCTCATCCGTTCAATTTTGAGCAGGACCTTTTCTCCATCCTTGATCTCCCCGGTCTTGAAGAGCTTCTCCATAACGCCGACAAATCTGTTGTAGGACTTGGGAAGGCGCACTTCAGGCGAAAGGCTGATGACAAGATCGTTTCTGGTATGTATGAATACCCTGAGCCCACCCTTCTTGTTGAGTATGGACTCCATGGCAACATGAAGGAGGATGTGCAATATATCCGGCCTCCCCCTGCGCCTAGATTGGCCGGGGAATGCCCTGTCTATGGCAGTGTGCATGTAGTTCGAGTCCAGCAGGAGCTCCTCTGCCTTCTTGCCCCTCTCTCTTGATATCTTGCGTATGCTTGAGTCTCCCGCAATTTCCGGTGGAACTGTCTCCAGCTCAGCATCAGCGATGATCAGGGTGAGCATGCTCTCGTAATGTCAGGATCGGATAATACGGTAATGATGTGTTCCGGATGTGGTGGGCAGGCCCGAAAACTCTGCCAGACGCACATGAAATCAGAGAAGCTGGTAGAAATATACAAGCAGGGTCAGGGTCAGCAGTATTAGGATTATTATTAGTGTCCTAACAATATACTTCCTGGCCTGGGGTTTGACGTAGTACTTTCTTGGACCAATCCTTAGTATCAGAATGGCTATCAGGGCCCCCACCATCATGCCCATTGCGTTCTGTGCCACGATGATCAGTGGTATGTATGCTATTCCCGGGTTCAGAGCAAGCATGATCCCACTGACAGCAGCTGGAGGAACAAGAGCTACAGATATGGCGACTCCTGCAAACACTTCCGGAACGTCCCGTCCCATTGCTAGCATAGAGGCAAATCCGAGCAGAATGCCCAGCGGGATGTAAAGGAAGTTTAACTGGAGCCTCGAAGTGATCTGCGGAGTCATTGGCAGCAGGACAAAAAACTTGGCTATCAGGGTGAAGATGTAAACAATGCCTATGGCAGCAGCAAGGAGCAGGAGAAGGATCATTACTCCCCTCGCAGCCGATGGGATCTTCCCGACGCTTGTGTTGATGGAGAATGCGTATATCGGACCGAGCATGGGGGAAAGGAGCATCGCCCCTATGACAACCGGATCATTGTTCATGAACAGCCCCATCATTGCGATCAGTGCAGCAACTGCCGTAAGAGTAACCTTCCCGTATTCAAGTACCGTGTACCTCTTTGTCTGGTCAATTAGCTTCTCAACCGGTGTTTTTTCCCCTGTAGCGCTCTTATCATGGCTCTTGTCCAGGTAGGTTGACACAGCAAAATCCGGTGACTGCACCTCAATGAGATTGTCCTTGTATCTGAGATCTAGGATTGAGGTCAGGTCATTCAGTACCCTGTCCAGGTCACCATCATTGATGTACAGGACAACCTCCCTTATGTCGTCATCGAGGAATGAGAGGCCCTCAAATGAGGTGGCATAATCCATGACTTTCTGGGCCGATCCTTCATTATACCTGATGGTAATCTTCTTCATGGTGAACCCGTGTCCGAATACAGAGCATATCGCACAAATATATAGATGTCCCCGCCTTTTTTTACTCTTTCTCCGGAAACCTGGCCTATAGGGAACATTAATTGAACATTTCCGTCATGTTCCACCATGCACCATTATCTTCTCGTTTCTACGCTGGCCAGGGACACGATTAGGAGATACGCCTCCTCCCTCACTCTTGAACCGCTGCGCGAGGTCTCTGCAAGAGGGAGCACCGTATTCGTGGGAGACACCCATGGAGCACTTGATGTGACTGCATATGTAATATCGACCAGGGCAGGAACAGGCTTCATTTGTTTCCTTGGCGACGTTGTGGACAGAGGCACTGATCAGCTGCTCAACCTTCTTCTGATTGCCGAGTCAGCTCTGTTGGACGAGAGAATAATCCTGGTAAGGGGGAACCATGAAAGTGCCTCCCTGAACAGGTATCATGGATTTACGGCAGAGCTCGGGCAATGGGGATGCTATGAAACAATATATCCTGCGATCCTGGAAATGTACGGGAAACTTCCTTACGCTGTTCTTCTCAACGGGACAGTGCTTGGCTTGCATGGGGGCATACCAAGGGGAGGCCTCAACCTGGTGGAGTGGAAATCATTCGTTATGGACACTCCAGATCAGATCGATCCCAGGGCCATCCAGATACTGTGGAATGATCCAGGCAGGGAGATGGAAGGTTTTTCTCCCAGCCCCAGGGGTGAAGGCGCGTATCTTTTCGGAGAGGATGTATTCAAGAAATTTTTGGACAGCAATTCCCTTCGATTGCTTCTGAGGGGTCACGAGGTTAAGATGGAAGGTTATGAGGAGATGTTCGGTGGAAGGCTGATATCCATATTCTCATCCAGGTACCACGGGGGAAAAGCGGCAATTGCAATAATCAGTGCAGATCCGGATGAAGCGCCTGCATTCGAGATACTGCCAGGAGGGCGAGAAATCCGTGAAGAATGGAACCTCCCACAAATCTAATGGCGCCAGTGCGGAATATTCTTAATATCTCATGCCAATTTTCCTGTGATGGAAGATCCATTCATTTTTGCCGAGTCTCTTGATGAGAGAACACTTGAATATGTTGCGGCCGAGAACAGAAGGTTCAATGCAGCATTCAGCGAGGGTTCGGCCCATATACGGAAGGGAGTGTCAGACTGCTTCAGTATGAAACGGGTTAACTCGGTTAAGGTAAAAGGAGGGAGAACCATTCTGTGCTCCTCCAAGGACGGAATGTACTCGGTGGAACTAGATGGAAAGACTTTGTACGAAACTCCGAACATCATATCATGGTTCGAGCCCGATTCAGAAGGTTCCCGGATTGCAGTATTCGAATCCGGGGGTTCCGACAGGGGAACTCTTTCAATCCTGTCAGAGGGTAAGACAATTGAAGAATTGGAAGGAACCTTCAGCGGTGCCATGTTCACACCCGCCTCTTACTTGCTGGTTAAAACGTTCACAGAATCTCCGCCTGAGCCGGATGCTGAACTTAACACCCACAGAGTCATACAGAACGGGGAGGTGGTTTTCGGACAGGGGCTTGGCCCTTCCGATTTCATCTCCCTCCATGGTGAAGGCGAAAGGGTCACTGCAATAGTGGGGGACTGGAAACACTCCAAAATATATGACGGTCCCGTCTCGAGCCCGAAAGAGTGGAAGGTTGTCAGGGAAGAGGAATACAGCGTTGATTATGTAGGATTCAATGAAGGCGATCTATTCCTCATTGAAAGGAAAGGCAATGGCGTGATAACAAAAAACTCCAGTGAGTTCATTTCCCCAGGGAATCCAATTGAGTCCGCATACCTGGTTGAAAACGGCATCATGACAATAACGATGGACAATGCAAGGTCCACAGTATCCCTGCATGGATGGGACGGCAAGCTGGTCAGGAAATATCTGGAGGAAATTCCAGTTGGCTTCAAAGCCGGCGATTCAGACGGCCTAAGTGCAGTTATGGCCTTTGAATCCTTTGGAATCTCTTCCGCTGTCTTCGCTTATACTGGCTATGAAATGTCCAAGCTGGAAGAATCGGTGGCAGACAACTATAAGATTGAAGACAGGTGGGTGAATTCTGGTGGAACAAGGATACACTACTTCTTTGTGGAATCTGGCAGCGACAATCAAAGGACACTAGTTTACGGTTACGGAGCATTCAACATACCGCTGGTCCCGGCGTACAGGGCTATGTTCGCCTATCTGCTAAGATAGGGAGTTAATCTTGCTGTCGCAAACCTCAGGGGCGGCAGCGAGTACGGTGAGGAATGGCACAGGGCGGGCACTTTCTCGAGAAAGCAGAATGTCTTCGATGATTTCAGGGCTGTCATCAATGACCTCAAGGCTCGCGGGGAAGAGGTCACAGCATATGGCGTCACCAATGGAGGCCTCCGTGTTGGTGCCACCATGACCC
>JBJKRS010000051.1:0-44238 GCA_046704525.1 Thermoplasmataceae archaeon | reverse complement strand
GGACATGGCAGAATCGTATTCTGTTTTAAGTATGCTTATGAACAGGTCGTTTTGCAACTGCCCTCTTAAGGTGCTTGTTATAGTTAAACTTATTTCATTTTTGGAGTTGCATGACTACTTGTACTTATTTACATACATATACTCATACTGGTGACACAGGGAAGTGTGTGGCTTATTGCCCACTGGATGATCACATGCCATGGGTTCATTTTCTGGCAGAACCGGACTATTGCAACTATTTCCAAAACGCCAGTGAATCTGATAAAATGAGGCTGTGAAATGATTTTTAAGGCGAAAAGAGTGTTGTTTTCTTTAAAAAGAAATAAATATCACGAACTTAATATCCTTTATATGGAGAAGGTGCAGGAACTTATTGACACCACTAGGGTCTCAAGATCCAGGTCTTACAGGATTTCACTCCCCAGGCGAGTTGCTGAAAGGCTGGGTGCTTCTAGGGACGACATACTGGGATTTTACTGCAACGAAAGTGGAGACATTGTGATCAGGAAGCTTGTATGAACACCCTCTGTCCCTACTCTTAAGCAGCAATGAACCGAGAATTTCCCCCTTCTTTATGGCACGTGCACTTTATTTACGTTATTTGCACGGTTAAATAGTAAACAAATATCATGAAGTGGTATGCCCGATGACGAAGGCAAGCTCATAGCAGTAGTTCAGGCAGCAAAACTGCAGGCTTCGATGAAGGTCACTATTCCCAAGAAAGTAGTGGAACAGCTGGACCTTTCTAATGGAAGCTTCCTGGGGTATTACGAGGAAAAGGGGAAGATTGTCATCAAGAAGGTAGAATGAAGGCAACCTTCACTCGAGGTCAAATCGCAAAGCTTGAGATAACCTGTCAGCCTATGCCAATAACCAAGGAGGGAGGAAGCGACTCGCAGACTACCCTCAGGACCAAGTCACACTGCTATTGCTCAATCTAACAATTATGCCTGGTTCAAGGTCTCAGCTAAGACGTCTAATAAGCACTGAGCCGTCTCCGTCGAGATAGAAACCTATTATGTCGTCAGGCCCGATTTCCAGCTTGTCTGCAACTCTCTTTGGAAGCGACATTCTTAGCGAACTCGATCTTGATACTCTTGTTGTGTCTATGAGGGTGAGCTCATTGGCCATAGTCTAGATATAGGCCGACTGGTTTAAATTTGTGCCTGCAGATCCGTATAAATTCAGTTTGCAGAAAAGAATGTTAGAATTGGAGAATATTGCAGCGCTTATATTCTAATATCCAAATCAGGCCGACTGGTTTATTGAATTTACCAGTGGGAAAAATTGTGGGAAAGTGCAAAAAGATGTGTCTCTCTTGTGCACTAGAGTGGAACTGCACTTCCGGAGTTCTGTATAAAAGAGTGCCTGGACATAATCTCGTTGTCTCTCCGGTCGATAGCCTTTTCAATGGCAATCCTGCGGGAAGTGCCAAAGATGTCATCAAGTTCCTTCCTGGTAAAGAGGTCCAGGACCTTGACCATCGCGGGGTGGAGATGCTTGTACGGAGGTATTGCCGACATCCTTGCCGCTGCGTGGACAATCGCATCTTCAGCGTGGATATGGATATCTCCTGCAGTCACGTCGGCTCCTCTCAGCACCATCACGAACCAGTTCTTGAACCCGCTAACCAGGTCTGACGATCCGGATATGCCCCCACTAGGATCAGTGTTTAGCATACCAGCTTTCATCTGGCCGCGCAGTATGACAGAAAGGTATTCACTCTCTATCAGGCGAATGAACATGCCACTATCCATGGAAGGTTGTAAAGTAGTATAGTTAATAAAGATATCGCCGTTTCCATATTTCATCTAATAATGCAACTAAATAAAATTAGTAGAGTTTTGTTACCATAATAATTTAACTACTAATTACAATTGTTTTATATCTCCGTTCTGCATCTGAACCGGGATCAATACAATGCCATGCAACCGGGCCGGTCAAACGTCAGATATTACCTTCATGGAGCTTTTCGGCCTTCTGGGCAGAAAGTGGACAGTAATAATCATCCTTTCAATTGGTAACTACAATGGGATAAGGTTCAACAAGCTCAGGGCCGAGGTCGATGGCGCCAGCCCCAAGACTCTTTCCAGAACGCTATGTGAACTGTGCGACATAGGGCTTGTAAAGATGGTGCCCAGCATCGGGCCTCCCCTGGTTATGGAATATATTCTCACTGAAGAAGGGTACAAGCTGAGAAATGCGCTGCTTCCAACCGTGTCGTGGCTAATTGAAAATTCAACGGATTGTGTATCAAGAGGGGTCCGGAATGCCCTTTCCCCCTGCACGGATTGAGTTTCAGAACCAGGTTTTCCGGTCCATACGCTTGATCTCTTCACGTAACTTCTCTTTAAACTCCTCAAAACTCTTGCTCCGGAATGCCACGTCGCGTATCATTACGACGTCCTTCTGGAGCTGCTCCTTCTTTCCATTCTCCACTCCCCTCACGTATGCGAGGTCCTGATGATCACCAAATACCAAGGTTTCGTATTGATTTTCCATGATCTTAAAATGTGGACGTTAAAAGTAAGGTTTTTTACAATCCAAAAAAATGAGAAAATGAGCTTCAATGGCGGCTCAAATTCAATTATCTGTCGTCTCAGTCATTCTTCTTTATGAATTCGGAAAGCACGTCCATGTATCTCTCCCTCTCTTCCCAGAACTGAAGATGGGAGCTGTTGTCGAACTGCACTTTCTTGGAACCTCTTATCTGACCGCTGATCTTCTCGCCGATGGCAGGGGTCACCTCATCATACTTTCCAAAGGTAATCATGGCTGGGATCTTAATATCGTGCAGCCTGTCAGTGAAATCCACATCCTTGATTGTGCCTACTATGGTGAACTCGCTTGGCCCGTTCATCTTGAGGTAAGTTCCCCTCTGCTCTGTGAGCTCCAGCATGTCAGTGACCTCCTTGGGCCATTCGTCCCATCTCAGCACATGCTTTTTCATGAAGTACATAGAAGCCTCCTGGTATTCGGGGTTGGAATAGTCCTTGTCCGCTTCATGCTTCTCAATCGCGCTCCTGTGTTCTTCTGGAAGCATGGAAATGAGCCTCTTCATCTCACTTACAGTGTCCTTGACACTGGAAAGCCCGCTGCTGCTTGTGACGCTCTTGAGATGATCCTGATACTTGATCGAATACGCCAGGGCAAGCATACCTCCCCAAGAACTCCCGAACAGGTGGACTTTATCGTTTCCAAAGAAGGATTTTCTCACTCCTTCAACTTCTTCTATCGCATATTCGAGCGTATAGTCGCTCTCTGATTTGGGGTAATCGGATTTTCCACATCCAAACTGGTCATAAAACACAACGTCGAATCCTCTGGACGCAAGATCAGCCAGTGGAAGCAGGTAGCTATGGGTTCCACCAGGTCCTCCGTGCAGTGTCAGGAGCTTGTACTTGTTTCCCTTTCCAAACCTTACATAATACAGATTCAGGCCATTCACATTCACAAAGCCTTCTTCACGGTTGGTATTGTCGCCGGTCATCAGTTCACCAGTCTCAATAACGGGTTCTGGGTTATTAAGGTCACTCAGTGACACGCCATGCATGTCTCTTACGGCGGAATTCAGGCAGGGTCAATGCCCATTCCGGGCGGTGGAACTGTCACTCCTGCTTTTCCCCGGGTGCCATGATATTGTCATCGCTGCGCCAATTATGCTTACAAAAGCCCCTATGTAGAGTCCGCCGGATGTTCCAACGAAACTAGCCACTGAAAGCAGTATTGCAAGCACTCCCAAGATACCATGCCTGTGCGGGTAAAAAAGCGAAAACACGCCAGTCAGGACAACCCCGGCTCCAGCAAGAGTTCCGGTGATTATTTCTGCAAGGTCAATTGCAGATGCGTCGGATGAAACGAAGTATGCGTGAATTGCCAGTATCCCTATAATTATGATGAAGGCCCCTCCACCCATCACAACCACTGAGGAGTCTGTCGGCTTTTTTTCCGCCACTTTCATCTCTCTGTGAAATCCACCTAGCACTTAAGGATGCTGAAACCTATTCATGCACTAATAATGGCGATCCTTTGAAATTGCCCGTTTTCATATTTCCCGCGCCTGCACAACTGATTAGAGTCCATTCCGATTCCGTTGTCTGGATATCCATTATTCATAAGCCTGTAAACTGGAAAGTAAAAAAATAAAAAAATGGGTGAGGTGTCTATTTCAGCTTGATCTCTTCACTGTAGCTGGACTACGTGTGTTACGAAGTCAACCGGTGCAGTGAAGTCTATTATTGCAGGTGCACCGTTCTGCGGGGTGACCTGGCCGGTTACCTGGGAGTTCTGGGTCACGTTGCTCCCGAACGTGTTCGTCACGTTCACCATTATTGCTGCAGAGTCACCCGCCGATAGGACAGGATAGTCAGCAACCATTGAATGCTGCGGATCGAAGGCTACTAGCACTCCGAAGCTCGTTGGGTTGTTGTTTGCCGCACTCATATTATTCCATGCAGCCATTCCGAATATGTTCGTGGAACCCCCTTTCGCAATGCTGACAAACACTGACGAGTTATACACCAGGACAGCAGTGACTCCATTCACGCTTAAGGTGAGGCTCACATTGCCCAGGTCAATGGCAGTGTTTCCTGCATTGGGGGATACGAATATTGCGAGGTCTGATACTCCGCCGGATTCTGTTGGAGTTGCGCTGTCATACCCCAGTATCTGTGTCACAATGATGCCGCTTGAGACCTGCCTTATGGTCGTCGTTCCAGTTGAAGAAGCCTTCTGCTGGAGTATACCTGCTGTGTGTATCAGCACTGAAGCTGCCACAGCGGCTACCAGAACAAGGGCAATGAAAATGATCAGTACTCCTATTCCAGTCTCTGCCTTTACATCAGACTTGTAACTGAATTGCTTCCTGATGAACCGTGCTGATATTAACAGATATCTTCTTAGTGACATATCTAACCTCGCACCTAGTGTGGTATGCTGTTATGTATATTGTTTGGCATCTATATAAGGAGCCTAATGCTAGGAATGCGAAAATTTCGCCTTTTGCGGGCACACTTGACTCGCTCCATACATAGGTTCGTGCAGTGGATCGTGCACCACAACAGGTCTGCGATCCTGCAAAAAACGCTTTTATCTGATCTGCAGAATCTTCCTGAGGTAACATGCTAACAGGAGCAGACAAGAACTTTATCGTGCAGAGTGTCGAAAACGGGTACAGGGTAGTAGACCTCGCTAAGATGTTCAATGTCACCCCCAGGAGGATACAGCAGATAATCAAGGAGAGCTCGGAAGACGAGAAGGACAAGAAGAAGACTGCTGAGATAACGCCTGAAGTTGCTTCAGAGATAGAGAATCTCTGGAACGCATACAAAATCGGATCCAGGACTATCTATTACCTTCTGAAAAGCAAGGGTAAGAGCATCTCGTACTACCAGGTGTACAACTTCATGAAGGACAGGAAGATGGTGAAGCAGAAACAGAGCAGGGCAAGCAAGACCATGTATGATGCCCAGAACCGTCCGCTGAGCAACATCCTCATGGACTACCACCAGACACGCCTTGACTACCCGTATGCAATTGTGTGTGTGGATCAGGCCACAAAAAAGGTACTCTCCATAACTGAGTCCAGGAAGATAACCAAGGAGGTAATGGAGAATACAATCAACAACCTGTCCTTCTTCCACGAAAAAACGGACATTAAGATTGACAAGCTCATACTCAGGAGCGGGATACTTACCATCCTTTACGGGGCTACAGACCTTAAGTTCTCAATACGGAAAAAGGGAATCGAGAATGTCGAGTCTGACAAGAATGGAGGGAAAGTCCATCTGGCACTTTCAAAATTCTGGCAGAGCTATGACAAATTCAGGTGGACCTTCGAGAATTCCGCAGACTTTGTGTATTGGTACAACAACCGGCCGGTGATGAAAAGCGACAACCGCGTCACAACTCCAAACCAGATCATGGAGCAGTACATGACGCAAAACGCAAGATAACCCGGAACCCACCTTTTATCTTTTCACCGGGTTTTTATTTCCAATTTGCAGGATACACAGTGGTGGCTTATTTTCTCACATTAAAGAATGTGCAGCCCAATCACTCAGGCCTGATACCCTGGTTCTCAGCGTTCAGCTTTCCTTACAGTTGTGGGAATGTGGCATAACCAGTTCGCGTAAACCGGAAGACTATGTTCCATTGACGTAAGCGAGGATTTCATCCACGTCAAGGCTTTCTTCTATGAGATGAGAGAGACTCTCAATGTTTTCTTCCAGAATAACAGAATAATCTTTTGCCGGCGCCTGTACTCCCAGGAAACGTTCCATAAAGTATCCCGACTCCAGAACCGAATGAACATTGGTTCCTGCAACATTGCCTCTTTCTGCCACCGAACCCTCTCTTCCCGTCCCAGTAAGGAAGAGTGATGAAGCTTCTGAAGACTGGACATGACCAAAATGTATCTCGTAGCCATCCATCCATTCCGACCTGTCGAACAGATCCGGATTTGGGCGAACTCTGAGATTCCTCACAGTCTTTCTTTCCATGTAAGTTGTCGAAACGTTGAGTAGCCCAAATCCTTCGGCAGCTTCGTCTCTGCTGGAAATGCCTCTGCCAAGCATCTGGTATCCTCCGCATATCCCCAGGATCTTCTTGCCTTCTGAAGCTGCTTCCAGCAGCAGCTCACCCAACCTGGAATTTCTCAGATACTCAAGGTCCCTGAATACATCCTTTGAACCTGGAAGGATTATGGCCTTTGCGTGCCGAATAGCACTGGGGTTCCTGTGATCCACGTAGATGAATCCGACCCCTGAAAGAATGAGCGGGTCAATGTCGCTCTGGTTCTCCATATGCGGGTACCTGACAACAGCAATATCCGGGTTCTGGATTCCAGCAAAGTCGTAGTCCAGTGAATCTTCTCCGGGGAGCCTTATCGATGGCCTGTACTGGAGTGTCCCCAGGTGCTTCATCCCCGTCTCCTGTTCAAGGAAGGCGATCCCGGTTCGAAGCAATGACCCATCCCCGTTCATTCCGTTGATGACAAACCACCTTGCCAGTTCTTTGTTCTCCATTAGCCAGTATGTCCCATGAATGGATGCAAAGGCCCCTCCTCTGCGAATGTCTGCCACCACGATGGCTGGGGTTCTGAAGATTCCCGAAACAAATGAGTTTGCTAGGTCCTTACCTCTGAAGTTTATCTCTGCTGCGGACCCTGCCCCTTCTGCAACGATCACTTCATAGTCTGTCGATAGCCTTTCGAGGGACCTAGTTATCGTTTCCTTCCCTTTTTCTTCCAGAAACCTGCTGTAGGCAGTATAATCCATGGGCCCGGCAGATTCTCCGAGTCGGATGACCTGCGATCTGCCTCCAGCCTCGGGCTTGAGCAGAAACGGGTTCATTTCCACCACAGGCTCGATCCTTGCAGCCTTGCACTGGAGCCAGACAGATCTGGAGGTCTCAGCGGAATCTCCTATGGCAATGGAGTTCAGAGACATGTTCACTGCCTTAAAAGGTGCAGCCCTGTACCCGCGACTGTTAAGCGCCCTTAGCATACCCGCTGTTAGTATGGTCTTCCCAGAATTGGAGGATGTTCCGAGTATCTGGATTACCTTCCTGCTCACCATTATCACTCATGCACAGGGGTTCTCGTCAAGGGAAAACCAGCTGCCTAGTAGGAAGAAAACCCTTGCCTTCTGGAGTATCGTAGATTGTGAAATCAACATCAAATGCTTCCCTGAGCAGACCGCTTACCATTACGTCCCTAGTATTTCCATGTGCGACGAGTTCGCCATTCCTCAGGATCACGGTGTCATCACACAGTTTGTAAATGGCGTTCAGGTCGTGAAGCACCACAACCACTGTTTTCCCATCATCCCTGATCCTGTCAAGCACAGAGTGGACTATCATCTGCTTGTCAACATCCAGGAAGGTGGTCGGCTCGTCTAGAAGCATGATATCCGAACCCTGATAAATCGAGGCAGCAATCGTGATGAGCCGACGCTCCCCCCCGCTCAGCTCCGAGAATTTCCTGTCCATGAGGCTCTCCACCCCGAGCATCCTCATCGCATTTTCCATATCTGGGTAACTGTGATCCCTGCTGTAACCAGAAACTGAGAGTACCTCTCTGACAGAAAAACCAAGGGGGTCACTGATCTCCTGCTGCACGAAGGATACTTTCCTGGCCAGATCTATCGCATCGTAGTCAGAAACCTCCCTGCCGAAGATTGATATGCTTCCGAATGTGGGTTCTAGGAACCCTTCAAGCAACTTGAGCAAGGTGGATTTCCCTGATCCGTTCTTCCCTATCACTCCGGTGATCTTTCCTGGTGATATGTCAAGATCTGGCACCCTGAGCGTGAACTGCCCCCTTCTGTAATCAAGGCCCCTTATCCTAATGCTCAAATGCACCACCTGCAAACTTCCTGAGCAAGTACATGAAGACTGGCACACCTATGATTCCAGTTACAACACCAATCGGTATTACCTGGCCGTTAACCGCAGTAATGGCGATGTCATTTGCTACTACAAGAAACAGCCCCCCCAGAAGTGCGGAGGACGGAAGAACCAGCCTGTTAGAGCCTCCGTACAGGAGCCTGGAAACGTGTGGAACAATGAGCCCCACAAATCCAATTATGCCGCTAATGGATACCGCCGCGGCGACGCTGAGGGTAACCAGAATAATCATGAGTTTCTTGACTCTCTCAACAGAAACCCCCACGGACCTTGCATGAAATTCACCCATCTGTATGGCGTCAAGCTCCCTGTGGTAGAATCCCATGACAGTAGTTGAAACCAATATCATTATAGAAACGGGTATGAGCTCACCCCATGTTATGCCTGAGAGAGAGCCTAGCAGCCAGAAGAACGCAGTGCTCTCAAGCTTGACATTGGTGAATAACATGAGGGCTACTATGGACGAGATGAAGAGAGAGACTGCAATCCCGGTGAGCAGCAGGTACGTTGGACTCAACTTGCCCCCTTTCAGGGCGAACACGTAGACTGCTCCAACTATGAGGAGGGAGAAAATAAAGGCAAATGCAGGGACAGTAAAGAATCCGAAGGCCGTGAGCCCGAACATTATGGCTGCGACCGCCCCAAGAGAGGCGCCGCTGGAGACTCCGATAATGTAAGGCTCTGTTATCGGGTTCCTGAAAATGCTCTGTATAACTGCCCCGCCAAGCCCAAGGGAGGCGCCCACCACCAAGCCCCCGAGGATCTCGGGCTCCCTCAGAAACACTACTATCCCGTAATCGGCGCTTGACACTTGGAAATGAAAGAGCCCTCCAATAACGGGGAGTTGCATGATGTATATTTTGAAGACAGTGGAAACCGGCACATCCACTGGCCCTATGAACACAGAGAATCCGGATATGATAGCAAGAAGCAGGAAGGATAGGATTAGACCAGCATCCTTGAAGTTTCTTGACAGATGCAGATTTTCCCTTCTTATGTTTACTCCCAGAACTATTTTCTCACCCCACATTCACCGGATCCGGGCTGTACTTGAGGTCAACGGGGAACGACGGCAATGAAACATTGATGCCGTAGGCAACCTGGACCATCCATGCAATTGCATATATGTTCCTGAACGAAGGTTCTGTGAAAATATCTTCGTTGGGCAGGGTGTACACTTTTCCATTTTTCACTGCTGGAGACTCATTGAAGGGGTACTGCGTCAGAACTGAGCTGTTAACATAGCCGTCCAGGAATATTACTTGGGGGGAGTTGTTAGCGATGATTTCCGGAGATATTGGCACAAATCCTCCTGTTACATTCTGGGCTATGTTCTTCAGATGCGCTCGGTTGAAGAAGTCGTTGAAGAACGTGCCATTTCCCGAGGTGTACACAGTGCCTCCCGTACCACCACTCAAATAGTAGAATGCGGAAAGTTCCTTGGAGGAATTGATTCCAGATACCGCGGAGGAAATACTGGACATGGATGAATTCATCCAGCTGTTGACTTTTGACGCGTTCGCTTCCTTGCCGGTGAGCTGCCCAAGAAAAGTCACCTGCTTCTCCACCGTTGTCAGGCTGGTGCCTCCTCCTGCACTGAGAAAGACGTAATTTATGCCTGCATCCAGTAGTTTTGAAATAGAGGACTGGGTATAATTTGAATCGAAGGCAATGACTGCCTGAGGTGTCAGGTTGTAGATATCCTCCAGGTTCATCTGCGGATATTCTCCCACAACAGGAAGAGTGCTGTTGGGAGGATAAGACCCATAAGCGCTTCCACCCACGATATCCCCATATGCGCCGAGCGCGTAAAGTGTGGCGGTGGCAGCAGGGTCCAGTGAAACAACCCTTGTTACGTTGAAGCCGAGGCTGTCACCTGTGCTTAGCGTAAGTTCCTGTCCCTTCTTGCTGCTGCCTGTGTGCTCATAGTATGCAAGCGCACTTACCGTTACCACTGCAGCAAGAATCAATGCTGTAATTGCTCTAGTATTCATTCAGACCAACTTTCTAAATTCACTTCAGTAAACACAAATATACTTCTTAGTACTTAAATTTTTTGGTATTACCCACAGTTGACCCTTCTTGACGGTCCAAAATCGTTTCTTCTACGGATGAAGTCTTCAGGATACCCATGGAGGACTCTCAACCTACCACTTTCTCCAGATCAAGTATAACTGTGGCTGGCTCGATGTGTCATTAAGAGCACATTGGCATTATCCGGATAGTGGGATGCCGTCGTATCAGGGAAACATTCGCGGTACACTCTTCTGGACATGGCAGACCAGCATTCGAGGCTGTTTCCCCTCCCGGAGCCATTCCATTTCGGACAGATCTTGGCTAGCCGTTCTCGCCTCTATGCCGAAAGATCTTGCCACATCTTCTATATTGTTCTTGAACGAAAAGTACGGGACACCAGCCACATCGGGATAATAGCTCTGTGAAAAGCTCTTGAGGATCGTGTACCCTTCATTGTCCAGCACAAGCATCTTGACAGGAAGCTTGTAGGCAGCCACAGTCCACAGCATCTGAACTGAATACATCAGTGCCCCGTCTCCCACTACAAGGAGAACCTTGTCGCGGTGCATTGCCATGCCAGCAGCCGCAGGCATCCCCCATCCCAGTTGGCCCGTTCTGGATGTGAAGTAGCTGCCATCCCTGTAACCGAAGATTGACCGGACCAAGGGAGACGATGAAATACCTTCATCGACGATGACGTGATCATGAAAAACCTTGCTGGCCCTGCTCAGCACATATGATGGCCCCATGGCCCTCCTTTCTCTTGCTGCTCTTCCAGCAGACTGGATTCCATGCGGCCTTGAAAAGTTCCCCTTCCTGCCTGCAAGCTTGGAAAGCTCCTGCATGAACTTCCATGGGCTGCTTCTGATGTATTCGCCATGCCTGTTCTCCGGAGATAATGATACTGTGATGATCTTCTTCCCGGGAAGCAGCGGTGACGGAAGGTATGGGTACATCGTAAGGTCTCCCCCGAAGTTCACCACAAGGTCATGGGAAAGCAGTGACATGTTCATGGCTGATGTGGCTGGCAGGAGGTCGCCCGAGAATACGCTGCTGTCAGACCGGAAGGGGGATCTGCTCGCGAAGGGCTCCGCAAATACGGGATACCCCATCTTCTCTGCAAATTCCACGGCAGCACCTAGCTGGCCGTAGGCGTCCATTTCAGATCCCATTATGAATGCAGGGTTCTTCGACTCCTCCAGGCATCTGGACACATACTTGACTGCCTCACCGTCCACATATGAAACATTAGGAATGGAGACCGGGAGCCTGCTGTATTCTGCATCAAGGTCAAGCACATCCATGGGGAATGAGAGAAAGACTGGCCCTCTGGGTGGCTCCAGGCTTATGCTGTACGCTTTCTTCATTGCACGCTCAATATCTCCTGCCCTGGTCACTTCGTACCTGTACTTCACTGCCTCACCGACAAGCCCCTTGAGGTCATGCCACAGGAAGGGCTCATAGAATGCATGCCTGGAATCCTGCTGTCCTGCAGTCACTATGACCGGGGCTCTATTCTGCTTGGCAGTATGGATAAAAGCCATAGCATTTGCCACTCCCGGCAGGGTGTGCAGGTTTACCATTGCCGGTTTCCCGGTCATCTGCGAAGATCCGTCCGCCATGCCGACAGCCAGAGAATCGTGAAGGGTGAGCATGTAATTCCCGAATCCCCTGAGCATAGGTATCTCTGTTGAACCCGGGTTCCCAAAAACAGGGTCAAGCCCCAGCTCCTCCATGGTTTCTGACATGATTTCGTAGCCGCGCATTCACAGCACCCTGTAGTGCGGCTCCAGGCCCTGAATGTATTTCATGACATTGGATGCTGTCTCGGTCAGGAACCTCTGCTGGCTCTCCACTGTAACACCGGCAATATGTGGGGAGAAAAGCACTCCGTCCAGCTTGAACATCTCGGAATCCGGATCAGGCGGTTCATGTTCGTAGACATCGATGCACGCTTTCAAGCCTCTTCTCCTGACCGCATCTATCAGAGCATTCTCGTCCACAATTCCTCCTCTTGAGGTGTTTATGAATATGGCACCCTCACGCATCCTTGCAAGGGCCTTTGCATCAATCATCCCCCTTGTTTCGCTGGACAGCGGAAGATGCAGGGATATTAAATCAGACCGGGAGAGCAGATCGTCAAGCTCAGTAAAGGTGGCGCCCAGCTCCTCTTCCTGTTCGGTGGACAGTCTTACAGAGTCATAATAAAGTGTTTCCGTGCCAAAGAAGAGGAGTCTCTCTGCAAGCTTCTTTCCTATTGCTCCCATCCCAATGACGCCAAAGGTCTTTCCCATCAGCTCCCTGGAGTTTGTCAGGAAGGGCCAGTTTCCCCCGACAATTTCGTTGTGGAAATGCATTAGGTTCTTGAGCTGGGCCAGGGCCATTGCAATCACATGCTCCGCTACGCTCTCCTTGTTTGCTGTAGGGATGTTGGACATTTTCACGCCCTTCTCCCTGAGAGCTTCGAGATCCACATTATCGTAACCCGTGCTTGCCACCTGCACAAATTTGAGGTTTGGCAGCTTTCCGATCAGATCTGCACCGATTTCAGTGAATGTCGTTACAATTAGCACCTCGGCACTGTTCGTCTCAAAGTCCGTATCGGTAAGGATTTCGCCCTCCGGCATTATCTGCCCTAGGGCCTTGCTGATCTCTTCAACTGGCAAAAACGGAGGTAGGATGGAGAGAACCTTCATGGTATCTGCTTAACATGCACAGGTTAATATTTTACTGTTGCCGCCCGGTCTCAGTATATCACTTTCCTGTGCCACACCATTCTCATCCTGAAGTAATAGTTGGAAGGTGTTATGAATGCCCCTCCAAGAATGTTGCCGATAAGCGGGGATATGCCGAACCTTGTGAACAGGAAATACTGGAAGAGTATGTATCCCGCATTTGCAAGAGCGCCTGAGAGGACGAACAGATGCATCCTTCCGTACGGAACCTTCGGCTTTGCATATTCTTTCGACCTGACTGTGAAAATGGAATCTATATAGAAGGTCACAACCATGCTTGCAGCATACGCCATTGTGACTCCTATGAGCTCACCGATTGGCGTGATGAGCGTAATGTACGTGAGCGATTCCACTATCAGGAAGCCGATGAAACTGACTGCGTTGTATTTGACATACCTGAATGCATTGTTCTGAACAGTCTCCCAGGCATCCACGCTTTTGAATTTCTCCAAAATATTAATATGGCCATGGATAACATTTTTATCGGAGACTTACTATTTGGGCTACTATTACGGTATTTTACCATGCAGCTGGCAATGGAACCCGTCCGGATCTCTCCACAGGGGCAATGGTACAATCAACAGTGTTAGGAAACCTTTTTTATTCAGCTTATTTTCATAAGTGAGCCGGACTAGGCTGGGGGGCCAGGCGCTCCCTGTTACCCGAAGCCTATATGCGGGAGTGACGGTCTGGAGAGGTCAACCAAACTTCTGCCAGGCCCCGTGGAATCGCTGAAGTTCTGTCCCTTTGGATCGGAGGGCCTTCCGTGCAAGCTCGAAGGAGCATGTGCGGTCGGTTCGCCAGGAAAATCCGCCAGGACCGGAAGGGAGCAACGGTATCCTGGACTCTTGATGCTGAAGGGGTGCGGGACGGAGAAGAAACGGGGGCACCCTGTCAGGACATTTGGCCCGATCCAGACGTGTCCGGCACTTATTTATCAATTCCGTGCATGGTGGGCTGGGAAGCATTGCCTGACTACAAGATTATACAGGATCCCCTGAACGGGCCTATCAAGCTGGCAGGTGTGTATGAGGAGCTGATAGTTACTCCGGAGTTGCAGAGGCTGCGGCATATAAGGTCCCTCGGGCTGTGCTACCTTGTTTTTCCCGGGGCAAACCACAGCAGGTTCGAGCATTCGCTTGGCGTCATGAGCCTTGCGCTGGAGTTCGCGGGAAAGCTCGGCCTTGATGAACCTGACATAGCAGGAGTGGCCGGATTTCTGCATGACGTGGGTCATCCTCCAATGAGCCATGGTGTGGAGGAGTTCTTCCGGAAGGAGACTGGCCTGGATCACCTTCAGGCAGGGATGGACATTGTCCGCGGAAAAGGCATGTTTTCCGGAAGTTCTGTTCCCACCATACTGGAAAGGCACGGCCTGGATCCTGCCGAGATTGCAGAAGTGATGGCTGGACGCTCCAAGAAACATCCTGTGCATTCCAAGATAGTCAGCGGGCCCATAGATGTGGATGAGATGGACTACCTGAGGCGTGACTCGCTTTTCTGCGGGGTAAAGCTTGGCCTCATCGACGAGAGGAGGATCATGAACATAGCGTTCGAGCTCGATTCTGACCTTGTCATAGAGGAGAAAGGCATACCTGCGGTAGAATCAGTTCTCATTGCAAGGGTACTAATGTACAACTCGGTATATTTCCACAAGACCTGCCGGATTGCCCAGTCTATGCTGGAAAAATCCCTGGAGGCCATGGATGAAGACATCCCCAACCCCTTCATGATGAGGGACCATGAACTGCTTGACTTGGCGCTGGCGAACAGGGGTTCCGCCAAACTTGCCCACGATATTGTGGTAAGGAACCTCTTCAAGCCTGCAGCCAGGATCCCGTTCTCCCAGGAGATGTTCGAAAATGTGCAGGAAGTGCTTGACTCCAGCTACGGGAAGGACCAGTATATCCTTGATATCATACCCCCTGTCGCATTCTCGGGTATAGACAGAGTGAAGTCTGACCTGCGTGTTCTGTCGGGCAACGGCATCCTGCCACTCGAGAATCTGTCCCCTCTGGTGAGGGCACTGTACGAGACGCTTGAGCAGCGTTCTATTGTTGTATCAGCTGAAAGGGATGTGTGCAGCAAAATCATCAATGCCTTGTCAAAGTTTTCCTGATTCTCTCAGAGGGCCTTCCGCATCCTGAACGCTCCTCTGGATCCCCTGTACTTCTCATGATAGTAGGACCTGAGGTGCTTGATCTTCTCGTATCCATGCTTTTCGTAGAATGCTATTGACTCAGAGTTCATGTCCCTGACTTCCAGGATGGATGTTGTGAACCCCCTGGCCCTCATCTCTTCCTCTGCCCTTGACAGAAGCTGCCCTCCAACGCCCATTCCCTGCTGTGCAGGGTCAACAGCTATGCTTTCCACGTCAGCTGCGCCATCCCCTATGGGGATGATGGAAACATACCCCAGCACACTGTCGCCGTCCTCGGCCACGAAGTGAAACGATCCGGGCATGGCCAGCATCCTCTTCAGCATGGACCTGGTATAGGGCCCTACCTCGAAAGCCTCCTTCTCAATGAATTCCAGCGAGTCAAGGTCTTCAGGGGAAGCAACTCTGATCTTCAACGTTTCAGGAAATGCAGGTTCATAAATAAAGTGCCTGTTTGCAATCCTGAGCACTCGCGGGCTCCCAATCTTTATACTTGAAAATATCATCACCGTTCGATAGCCCCATGACCAGAGTGATGGCAACAGGAGTCTTTGACATTATACATCTAGGGCACATACATTACCTCAGGGAATCCAGGAAGCTGGGTGACGAGCTCATAGTTGTGGTGGCAAGGGACTCCACCGCAAAGAAGAACAAGAAGGAGCCTGTTTTCAATGAGCAGATGAGGCTTGAGATTGTCTCTGAGCTGAAGGTTGTGGACAGGGCAATCCTGGGCCATGAGGGGGACATATACGCAACAGTGAGGGACCTTGCCCCGGACGTAATCACCCTGGGTTATGATCAGCACTTTGACACTGCGGTCATAGAGGAGAAATGCAAGGAACTGGGCCTCAATACGCGAGTTGTGCGGGTTTCAAAATACAACTCCAAATCCTTCGAGAGTTCCTCCGCAATAAGGAAGAAACTTCTGGAGAACATCGAAGGCAGCATCTGAGCCACCATGAAAGGATTCTGGAAAAGATTGTTATCCTCCAGAGATATATTCAGCATGGGTGAAATTTTTTGAAGATCAAGGATGGCGTTGAGCTCATTGATGGAACCATGGCACACACATACAGCATTGAGTATGGAGGCAGGATTTACCTCGTTGATTCAGGCACCAAAGGCTCTGCCAAGAAGATCTCCAGGTATTACAGGGAGGCAGACAAAAAGCCAGATGCTATCCTTATCACGCATTACCACATGGACCATATCGGCGGCCTGGATCAGCTCATGAGGGAATTCTCGCCTGAAGTCTATGTGCCCGGCCCAGAGCTTCGCATAATCAGGAGGGAGGACCCTCTTCCCGAAGATACTCCTTCATTCCTGAAGATGTTCGGAAAGATCCCTGTCATTGAGGGGGCGGAAAGTCTGAAGAGGGCTGAAGACCTCAACTCCGAAGGGGTGAAGATTGTCGAGACTTTTGGCCACACGCCAGGAAGCACTTCCTACGTCTTCACTGATTTGGGGGTGATCTGCGTGGGGGATGCTGTATACAACAGGAAAGGGGCACTCGCCTTGAACAGGATGTTCTCGCTTGATCTTGAAAAGGCGGAGGAAAGCAGGAAGAAAATCATGTCACTGAAGCCCATAATGGTGCTTCCCGGGCATGGCGATCCAGTCTCTATCTGATACCGAGCTCTTTGCGAAGGTCCCCGAATGTCGTGCTGACTCTCGCATATGCATTGTGAGGGTGTATGCTCTCTTCACTTTCTGAGACAATGTCCACAGAGAAGCTGTCAGGGAAGTTTCTGTACTTGCCGGCAATATCAAGGGCAACCTCTCTCACAATGTCCTCTACGAACCTTGGGTTCCTGTGTGTCCTGTATACGAGTTCCCCTTCCTCGTCTCTCTTGAGGATTGAAAGCAGCGGGCCATTGACGGGCTTTTCCGCCATGCTTATCAGGTCATCAATTTCCAGCTGATGATCCCTGTCGGTCTGAACCCTGACGGTCAGGGTATTCCTCTGATTGTGGGTGATGCTCGGGATCTTCCCAAGTTCACGGGAAGCATCAGGAAACTCCTCCCCTATCATGGCGCGCGTTGTCTCCATTGCACAGGGGCAGGCATTCATTCCGTGAACGACAACCCCTATTGAGGTCACGCTTCCGTCCCGGCGTGACACGGAATCCGAGATGATGCGGTACTTCACCATCTGCTTCTTTCCATCGTTTTCAGAACGATCTGCAAAATAGTCCGCCTCCAGGTGCACATCGGACTCACTGGAATAGGGGAATCTCTTCATGACGTTGCCTGAAATATCCTCTGCAAGGAATTCTACTCCCTTTATCTTCCCGTCGTGTTCCGCGACTTCCCCGATCGCCTCAATTGTGCGGGAGAGGTCCGCACCCTTTCTGGATGCCGGAACGTCCACAAAAACATCAACCGTGCAGTAAAGGTGGATATTCCTGCTTCCCCTTACAATGTCAATAGGGTATACCACACCCTTTACCCCAACTTTCTGGATGGCGAGTCCTATCTGGGGCTTTCCCTTCTGCACATCGGGAAGGTCTATCAATTACTGGGCTCCCTTGCCAGCTTCCTGGTATTTCTGCTTGATAATATTCTCTATCTCCTTGTACTTGTCTTCAAGGTTCTTCTGCTGTTTTTCCAGCGTCTTGACCCGGATCTCGCTGAGTTCTTTCTGCTCCGATAGGTCATCCACGACCTTCTTCTTGTTGTCCACCTTGTACAGGATCGAGCCGACACTCTTGTAAACGGGTGTGGATTCTCCCACAGTTTCAAGCTCCTTGAGAGTCTTCTCAATCTCCTTGATGCGCGAATCTATCTGGTATCTCTGCGAAGCAACCTGCTCAATCTGGGACTCAAGTTGCTGAGCCTGCCTGATCTGGTTCTGAAGATAATTACTTAAATTCTGATCCAACTATTCTACCTCCTTAAACACCTTGTCTGCGATGGATAACCATCTTGTCAGAGACCCGATGGAAGCCCTGAGCGATACGGTATCTGGGGCATCTATATAAATGTAAAAAAATGCTCCGCTGCGCTCAATCCTTGTCTTTGATCTTCCCACTTCCTGCTCTAGGTCCGGCATTATGGACTCAATGTGCTTTTCAAACTGGTCAGCAGGGAACGTGAGCTTCACCGAGAACATGTGCATTCATTGATGCACGGGTTGTTAATCAACTCATGGAATGCTGGCTCCGGACAGCCACAGAACGGGCACTCCTGCGAAACCTTAAAGTTTTATGTCAGGTTCAGGACTCGGGCTCGTGGCCTAGTATGGATAAGGCACCGTCCTTCTAAGTCGGTGATCGGGGGTTCAAATCCCTCCGGGCCCGTTTTCCCGGGAATCCTGGATGGCAATATCAGACTTCTATGAGATTGCCTGACCAGATCTGGAATCGTCCTTCAGCATAAGGAGTCCAATTGGATGTAGCGCACCAGAATATTCTCTGCTCTAAACCAAACTTATCAAGTGTATGCAAAAGTATTTTTTAGGTTAACCTAATAAACATAAACAGCAGATCGGAATTAAGGCAGGTTCTGGTTGGAGCAAAAATTCATGTATACTGGAGTCAGGAAGAATAAAGCAAGGTTTTTCAGGAGCGACTTTGCAAGACACTTTGGCCCGGCATGGCTGGTGATGATGGCTGACGTTGATGCCGCTTGTGTTATTGGCGGAGCACAGACCGGTGCAGTATTCGGTTACGGTTTCATATGGCTCTTCCTTGTCCTCATAATTCCGCTCTATATCGTTCAGGAACTGGCCGGAAGGATCAGCATCGCAACCGAGAAAGGTCTCGGGGCAGTTGTAAGGGAAAACTACAGCCGGCGCCTCTCATTTCTTCTCACAGCACCAATGGCGCTTTCTGACATTGTAACATACGGCATTGAGTACATTGGGATAGCTGTGGGCCTTGAGATTATGGGGCTCTCAATCTATTTCACCGTTCCCGTGATTTACGTATTCCACATTCTGCTCGTAACAAAGAGAAATTATGTCCAGGCAGAAAAGCCGCTTATACTGATCTCTGCCTTCCTCATGGGTGCTTTTCTCCTCACTCTCATCTACAGGGGGGTGGAGCCGTTTTCATCTCCCCTTGCAAATCCCATTCTGCTTCAGAGCAGCAGCACTTACTTTTTCCTGGTTGCTGCGAACGTTGGGGCAGTGGTCATGCCCTTCATGATATTCTTCCAGGCATCTGCAACCGGTCTCAAGGCGACAGAGCTGAAGGTAGAGGGGTATTCTATCGACAGGCACAGATCTATCGGACTCATGCGCAAAGAGACACTCATAGGGGCAGTTGTCACCGAGATCCTGATGATAGTAATAGAAATGACATTCACTGGAATACCCGGAGCCCGGGATGCCTCCGTCTTCGCATCGGCTCATCAGCTCGCCTCAGTCCTGACCCCGGTGGCGGGACCGTACTCTCTGGTCTTGTTCGGAGTGGGCCTGATAGCAGCCGCATTCATTGCCCTCATTGTGATCTCACTTGCAAGTGCCTGGGGAATTGCAGAGTCTCTTGCAATATCGCGGAAGTCCGTCTGGACGGTGTACGTGCTTGAGTCACTTCCCGCAGTAATCGCAGTGATGCTTCTTCCTGCCGGAATGCTTGTAAATGCAGTGCTTTACCTTCTTGTTCTGTTCGTTTTTGTCCTTATAGGGCCCATGGCAATACTCGGAATTATCGGAAAGAGCCGTCGAATCATGGGTGACCTTGCCTTGAAGAAAAGGGAGAGTGCCATATACTGGGCCACGTTCTCAATTGTCATATCCACAGCTGTGCTTGCGGTTCTAGTCTGACCGGCTCAAGTCAGAAATTCGTGTAGAAGTGAAGCAGCCGGTAAGCTCCATTCCCGGGATTCCTCCCAGAATATCTGATCTTGTATCGTCTCGTGAACGATGGCTTCCCGAAAATGGACTGTACTTCTGCGTCTGAGTCGTCCAGGTTTAGCAGGTATTTCCCCATGAGTGATCGTACGATCTTTGCCAGTTCAGTGTAATCGTTTATGGAAAAGGTTGTACCGTACCAATCCTTGCCGGGATATGGCGGATCAAAATAGAAGAAGGTTCCAGCACCATCATAAAGGTCAACAAGTTTCCTGAAATCCATGCTCTCAACCTTCCAGCCATGGACTCTTCCCGATACAAGGGGCAGAGTTTCCAGAGCCCTCTTCATGGACCTATATGGGGACTTTTCCTTCACTGTCGAATAGGTATCACCCATCCCGCCGAACCTGGCAGTGTTTTCCAGCAAAGTCGCCAGCCCTCTTTGCACTTTCTCTGAACATTCATCAGCTATGCCTCGCACGGCCTCCCTGAGATCAGTCTCTCCCAGTAGTCTTGCGGCCCGGTTCAACTTTTCGGCATTTTCTCCTTTTCCCTCAACATTTTTCAGGAGCCTGGAAAAGCTTCGCTGCATCTCTTCCGGGCATTGCTGGATGGCACTGAAAAGGCCTGAAAGTTGCGTGCTAGTGTCATTGTAAACCGTTTCACGGGAGAGAATATTCAGCGATACGGACCCTGAGCCCCCAAAGACATCTACAAGCCTTGTGCATCCGGAGTTCCTAAATGCCCCTTCTATGTCGGGCAATGCGGATTTCTTTGACCCAGGATATTTCAAAAGCCTAACGTAATCCATGGGAGAATGTAATTTCGACCAGATGCTTAAAGATGGTCAAAATAAAAAAATAACTGGAGTTTTGCATTCGATGACCGTTCTGTTTGACCATGAGGATGTCAGGATGCTCGCTTCAGGCCTCGATCCTCAACCCACTGATGTCAAGGAACACACGGACTACAAGAAGATGAATGTCCATAAAGGCAGGGTGCCCGGCCAGCTCAGGATCCGGGCAAGATATCTGAAGTACGCCACTCCCTGGTTCGATTTCCTTCTTCTCTCGCCGCCGGGACTCGAGGACATACTGTACCCACTGGATAGGAGATCAGGAACCGCCAGCCCCGGCGGCCTCGCCTGAGGTCTCCTGCTCTGCGTCCTCATCTTTGGTTTGCTCCTTTTCTATCTCATCCTCATTGATGAGGTAGTAGAAGTCGGATTTCTTTCCGTCAAAGATCAGGCGCTCGACAATCTTCCTCTCCTTCTTGAGATCCGTGAGGATCCTCAGGACAAGTTCCTTGTCATTTATGTCTGTCTCATATGAGATTTCGGCAGAAGTGAATGCCCTGTCCTTGTTGCTGTACAAGAAGAATACGATTGCCTCCATTCCGTCCATGTACTGGTCGGACCTCTGCTTGAGAAAACTTTCCTTCTTGATGGGCATCTCTCTTCAAATATTCTCAGGTTTAATAACTGTTTGCCGCTTCATTTCACGAAATTATGTCTACTGAGCCCATCGAAGAGTCCGAGGTAGTGTCGATCATGTCTATGCGTACAAGATAACTGGTGGCATTGTGCTCGTTGAAGGTGATTGTGCTGTAAGAGGTGAGGAAACCAGGAGTCCCGGTGTAGTTTGCGGTCAGTGCACCGCCCTGTCCGCTGAAAAGGGTGTAATTTGACGGGCCAGTACCTTCGGCGGATGAAAGCTGGAACAGGTACACGGTGCCGTTGCTGAGAGTAACTTCGAGTTTCACGTGCTGCGTCGAAACATTATTGCTGATATAGGTCACTGACAGCGAATAACTCCCGTTCACTAATCCTCCATTGCTCTGTGTCTCATTCACGACTGTCAGTGATGCGGTGGGTGATGGGCCTGGCAAACCGTTGAAATAACCCCCCAGGACTGTATACATGGTTGCGACAAGCGTGACCGTAATCGCCACAAGCAGCACAGTTCCTATGATGGGACTGACCGCTATGTCATTCCTCTGCAACACCCTCCTCATTCCCTTAAGTGACCGTGGTTATAATATTAGATTTTTCTCTATTTGATTCAATTTCGCGCAATGCCTGCCGGTTGGACCAGCAACAAAGATTATTATACCTATGGCTGAAAGGAAGAGGTTCCGGACTATTCTGTAATGCACCGTTAACTCTTCAGTGCACAAGAGGGCTCACAGTTCGAGAGAAGGGACTCTACTTGGCAGGGGGTAAACTTGAACTGCATTGCTACAGATCCCGTTCGTGCAAATGGCCGTAAGACTGGTTTTGAATCCTCATCCAGTATACCAAGTGCCTTTCTGGCGAAACAGTCTGTTGTCCATCTAATTGCACAAGTACAACTAGTGGGGTTAACTTTTTATGCTATGTATGGAATAAATAGAAAAACCTTTTAATCGTCAAAATGAATTGAAGTCTGTTGACACTACTCGAAAGAGACACTGCGAATGGTGTAGACAGTTTTGTCTCATGGATATCGTCTGTGAACTTTGTTTTCGCTTTTGCCATGAACGTGTTCAACTTCACCATCCTTTACCTGCTTGTCGAGGCAGGGGTATCAATAGTGTATGGCGGGCTGGGTATCTCAATCGGGCAGGGAATACTAATCTTTGTGGTCATACCCTTTGGAAGGATGATCGACCGCGGAAGGGCATACATCATGATGGTACTGGGGTGTGTACTGTATGCAAGCGCCCTTGTAGCCATCTATTTCTCGACTCTTGACTCATCCTACTGGATCGTCTTTCTTGTAACTTCCATTGTGGCGCTGATACTGATCTTCCAGAACCTGTTCAAATCATCGCTCTCCTCTTTCATAGCCAAGGCGGTAAAGGAGAAGATCATGGGGCGGAGCTATTCCAGGATCATATGGATGGAGACTGCTGGAGGGACTGCCTCCTTCTTTGTGGTTCTTGTGGTATATTACTCCGGGCTGCCAGTTCCACTCAGCCTTGTATACTTCGTTACAGGCGTCATCCTCTTCGTGGTCTCAGCCGCTTCGTTCACGATACTCGCCCGCGAGAACAGGGCTGCACTGAAGCTTGCTGTGAGCAAGGTTAAGAGGCCGACACTCGCAGAGAGCTTAAGGTCACTTGCTGACCGTGGCAGATTTGTCGCGCCGCTCCTGTCAACAAAGGTACTGATGTCCATCGGGGTCCTTGGGTTCTCCTACTTCTACATCATAATAGGAACAGACATCAGCGTGCCTGTGACTCTATCCCTTTTGTCTCTTGGAGCGGCGAGCGCAATAGGAATACTTTGGGGCATATACTCTGAGAAGTTCACTGAAAAGCACGTTCACTGGGGCAAGTCCTACATTGTGATAATGGCGGCTCTGGACATAGTCTCCTACCTCTTCATCCTGGCCGCCTTATATACTGGCAGTACGGTCCTGTATCTGGCAGCGCCCATAATAGGAAGCCCGGGGCCTTTTCTTGTTCCCGGGGCTCTTGCATACGAGGTTCGGGGGATAGGCAAGGAAAACAGGGGTACATTTGCAGGAATCCAGAGAACCTTCACAGGAATAGCCGCTGTTGGCCTCGGCGCACCACTGACCTACCTCTTCACCATAAGCCCGGCAGGGATGTGGACTGTCATCGTAGCATCATCTGTTGCCACCCTAATAGCCGCCGTGGTAATCCCTTCAAGGTATTACATGAAGGAGAAATACGGCATTGGTGAACAACTTCCTTCACAATAGTATTCACTCCTCTCCATGGCGTTTCAGGCAGGCAATTTCTTTTCAGAAGACGGGCAAGCTTTTTCCCTTCTCTCAGCCCATATTGCTATTGCCAGGAAAATCAGGCCAAGGATGAAAATGGCCAGCTCAAAGGTGTAGATGCCCAGTGTGGAAGCATAGGGCACCAGTGCGTCCAGAAGACCCATTGGGAGTGCTACCAGGAAATATCCGGGCTTCCTGCGGGCCGCAGCAATCACTGTGAGAACTCCCCAGGCAAAGTGAGCCATTAGGGAGGATAACCTTTCAAGGACAGAAAGGCCGATATTTATCAGTGTGGAGCCTGATGTCGGTTCAAAAAGCCCTGGTTGCCCGGAAATAAGTGCATACCTAACAGCACCGCCAAGGGATGGGAAAGTTGCTATGATGAAATAATCTGAGAGAAGGCTCACCAGCGACAGCATCCCGAGAAGGATCCCGTTCTCCCAGAAAGACAATGATATCCCGTATGACTCGGCATCAGAAGCATACAAGGCGTTCTTTCCATAGGCGTACCGCGCTACTGCATAGGCAATGCCAACCTCCAGGAACACTGTCTGAAGTCCCAGGTAGAGGGCATACTCGATGCTGACGCTGCCAAAATTATTGACTACCCAGGCAGCAGACGCAACCTGGATCACTTCCTTGAGCGCTATGGCAGAAGCATAAGCAACAAGCGCGTACAGAAGCACGACCCATCTCAGGCTCCTTTTTGCCTTCCAGTAAAAGACCAGCGCGAAGCTGAAGATTACCGGAACCGCTGGGCTCAGGAAGAACAGCGGGTTTATGTTTCCCAAAGGCAAGGCAGCATTACAGCGCAATGCAGCTTAAAAACTGATGCCTTCACATTTCCTGGCACGTCAGTAATATGCCGTGGATATGCTTTCAAGAAGAAGCTCAATCTTCTCCCGTATCATCTTGAGGTCCTCTGAAATGTGCGGGAAAACCTTGGAGTACGTGTTGAAGAGATTCACTATGAGCCTTAACGCCAGGCTCAGGATCCTCCTTACCTTGTCCTTAATCGAACCTACCCTGGATTCAAGGGATGATGCTGTATCTGAACCGAATTCCTGGGCCATGATGTTTACCTTCTCCTCCGACTCCGAGAGACCGAAATAGTGAAGTTCGTAGTCGAGAACCTCCGGGCATTTGGTAAAGACGTATTCTGAGAGTTTTCTGCCCTTCCCGAGAACCTCCCTGAGCTCATCCTGCTCGATTTTCTCGTCTGGCGCGTCCCTGCACTTTACAACTACCGTCAGCTCATCAAAAACAGGGTCATCGAACTCGCGCATCTTTCTCTCCACCCTGTCCCTGAGTTCGAGAAATTCACGCATGCTCAGGGAGCCGCTGAGCGACCATACCTTTTCCCTGAGGGAGATGATCTCCTTGAAACTGATTGTGGAACCTATGCGATCCCTTATCTCGTCTGCCAATGCCATAATTCTCTCCCCATTTGAGAGTATGAAGGCGGACTATTTACGGGCACGATGGTAGGAACGCATTTTTTTCGGTTCGCAACCTACATCTGCGTATACATCAAAGAAAAAATCAGAGCAGGATCTCCTCCTCCGGTGTGAGGAGCGGAGCATCCACTTTTATGGACTTCGGGTACTTTAGGCCCGCCCCCGTGTTCAGTGCAACGACCCGCTCATTCCTGTCCACCCACCCGTCTTCAATGAGTTTCTTGAGTCCCATTATGGTGGATGCACCCTCAGGTGATATGAAGAGTCCTTCCGCCTGGCCTATTTGGGCCTGCGTCTTCAGTATGTCCTCATCAGATACTGCTACTGCTGCACCCTTGGTGTCATACAGGGCATCGAGGACGAGGAAATCTCCAAGGGACTTTGGAACGTTCATTCCGAATGCGACTGTGTAGGAATCGTCCCACATAACGCTCTCCCTCTTGCCCTGCTTCCAGGCGTCAACTATTGGAGCACAGCCTTCTGACTGAACGGTTACGAGGCGGGTATCGGCATTCTCGATCCACCCCATGTCGGTGAGCTCTTTCATTGCCTTGTGTATCCCTATGACGCCCATTCCTCCCCCTGTGGGGTACAGGATAACATCGGGCGGCTCCCAGTTCATCTGCTCCATTATCTCATAGCCCATCGTCTTCTTCCCCTCAAGCCTGTAGGGCTCCTTCAGTGTGGACACCTCAAAGTACCCATACTTCTGGCACAGTTTTCCCACAATGACACCCGCGTCGCTGATCCTGCCATCCACCAGGTATAGGTGGGCTCCTGCGGCCGAACATTCAGATTTTGTAATCTCAGGTGCATTTCTGGGCATCACGACGTAGGCCCCTATTCCTGCCTTTGCGGCATAGGTCGCCCAGGCAGCTCCCGCATTGCCATTGGTCGGGATGGCGATGTTCTCAATACCAAGCTCCTTTGCCTTCGATATTCCTGCGGAGGAGCCCCTTGCCTTAAAGGTTCCAGTGGGATTCAGGCCCTCGTTCTTTATGTAGAGGTTGTCAAGTCCAATCTCGGCCCCCAGCTGTTCGGCCTTGATCATTGGCGTGAAACCCTCGCCAAGGGTAACGACATTTTCCGGGCTTGCAACAGGGAGAAATTCGTGGTATCTCCACATATTTCCAACCCTGTGCTTGATCTCACTCTTGCTGGCTTTTTCCTTCAGCCCTTCTATATCATACTTCGCCCACAGTGGTGAGCCGCATGTACAGAGGTTGTTGACCTTCATTGCATCATATTTTTTCGAACACTTTGGACAATACAAGTGGTCAACGTAGCTGTATCTACTGTCCATGACCCGATTACGCAGCCATTTTATTTAACCATTTTTTTGCTTATAAGATGATAGCCTTACGGAATACCGAACTGCCAGAGCTTTGTCATCACTAATGGGTGGCATAAGCGGGAGGGACCCCGGGGATATAGCCTGAAAGTATATTGATCGTTGTCCGTGCACTGCAACACTCTGTATCATTGGAAAATGTGCTTAGGTAAAGAAAAAAGTGTTGGGCGCAGGAACGGGAGAATGTCCCGCTCCAGGCATTGAATTCTGATATGGCTGTGCTGCCTGCTCTATGCCTGCCCCTTGAATGCCTCTATGGCGGACTTTATCTCGTCTACAGAGGCAGAGTTCTCAAGTGTGCTCACGTCACCCGGAACCTGGTCCAGGGAAACTGCCTTGACTACACGGCGCATGATCTTTCCGCTCCTGGTTTTCGGGAGGGCCTTGACCACGTGTATCTCTTCCGGGACGTATATGGGTCCGAGGTCTGCCCTTATCCTCTTCCGCAGCTTTGAAACGATCTCGGCATCGCTCTCGAATTCTTCCTTCACCACCACGAAAGCAACTACGACCTCGCCCTTGACCTTGTCCGGCCTGCCAAACACTGCGGCCTCGGCAACCTCCTTGGAAGCGATCAGGGCGTCTTCTATCTCAATGGTCCCGAGCCTGTGGCCGGATATGTTGAGCACTTCATCAGCCCTTCCAAGCAGCCAGTAATAGCCGTCATGGTCCTTTATTGCGTAATCCCCGCAGAAATACATTCCCTTGTACTTGGAAAAGTAGACGCTCTTGAACCTCTCCGGGTCGTTGTTCAGGGTCAGGAACATGCCGGGCCAGGGCCTTCTGTATGCTATGTAGCCCTTCTCGCCGCTTGGGACCTCCTTTCCCTTGTCGTCAAGGATGACCGGATCCACCCCGGGCATGGGGAAAGTTGCTGATCCGGGCTTCAATGGCGGGAGTCCAAGGGACAGCTGGGGCGATATCATGAACCCGCCTGTCTCTGTCTGCCAGTAGGTATCGATAATGGGGCTGTTAGATTTCCCTATCACGTCATAGTACCATTTCCATGCCGCTGGATTGATAGGTTCTCCTACCGTTCCAAGAACCTTGAGGGAACTGAGGTCATGCATTTCGGGATACTTGTCCCCGTACCTCATGAGTGTCCTTATTGCCGTGGGTGAGGTATACAGCAGGTTGACCCTGTATCTCTCTATGATCTCCCAGAGCCTGTCTGGAGACGGGTAAGTAGGAGCCCCTTCATACATTATGGATGTCAGTCCCAAAATCAGCGGTGCAAAGACAATGTAGCTGTGCCCCGTGACCCATCCAATGTCTGCCGCGCACCACCATCTGTCGTCATCTGACGGGTTGAAGGCCCATTTCAGGGTATTTGCGATCCATACGGGGTAACCGCCGTTGCCGTGAACTGCACCCTTTGGCTTACCGGTAGTTCCAGAGGTGTACAAAATGTACAGGGGATCACTGGAATCCAGTGGTTCAGGTTCAACGTATACCTTCTTCTTCGATACTATTTCATCCCACCAAAGGTCACGTCCTTCCTGCATTTGTATATCGTTTCCGGCTCTCTTCACCACGACGACAGACTCAACAGATGAAACTTGCACAAGTGCCTCATCCACTATTTCCTTCAGCTTGACTATTTTCCCGCCTCTCTGGAATCCGTCTGCAGTTATGACCAGCTTTGCCTTGGAGTCGTTGATCCTCTCTGCAAGGGCACCCGCTCCGAATCCTGCAAACACAAACGAGAAAACAGCGCCTATCCTGGCGGCAGCGAGCATCGCCACAGGGGCCTGCAAAATCATCGGGAGGTATATGACTATCCTGTCTCCCTTCTTAACGCCAAGGTCCAGCAGGGATTTCGCAAAGCTGTTGACCCTGGTGTAGAGGCCGTCATACGTGACGATCTTCTCCTCTTCGTTCTCGCTGAGCCAGATGAAGGCCGCCTTGTTTCTCCTGTTCCTGTTGAGATGCCTGTCAAGGGCATTGTATGAAAGATTCAGCTTACCATTCACAAACCATTTGTAAAACGGGGCATCAGAATCATCCAATACTTTGTCCCATTTCTTGTACCAGTCCAGAATTTCAGCCTGCTCACTCCAGAATTTTTCGGGGTTGTCCAAAGATTCCTTGTAAACCTGCTTGTAAGTCCCCACACCTGGGTGGAAGGTCTCCCTCATGGGGAGTACGCCACCGCCATCTTCATTTTCCGGCATATTTATAGCTAGTGACTAAAAATATATTAAGTTTCCCGGGAAAAATTTCTAAAAGAAAAAATAAAATTATTTCAAGATTACATTCTCTGAAGTTTCACTTCTTCCTGCCGAACTTGACTCCTGGTCCAACTGGTATAGTCCCGGGTCGCATGAAGTTCATCACAATTGCGAAGCTTGTGTAAGCCGCAAAGAAGGCTGTCAGGAATCCCAGGTAACCGCCGACGTGCGTTATCATCATGTTTCCCGTGACCGCACCTGCGCCAAGGACGAAGAAAGCGAGCCAGAGAAACAGGAAAGTCAGGTTCAATGTGAAGTTGGCCATCATGGCCGGTATCCACATGTATAGAGTGAAGAAACCCCACAGTATTAGCGCATATCCTATTTCCTTACCTGTTGGAGAAATGATTCCCATTGCCCCGAGGATGACCAGCAACGCATAGAAAAGCCAGAAACCTCCATAACTCGAAAAGGCAGTGAACCCGAAAGTATTGCCCTTCCTCATTTCAAAGGCTCCTGCATACAGCTGACCAAGACCTCCGTATGCTATTGCCAATGGCACAACAACATCAGGCCCGGATAAAAAGCCTGCATTGTAGAAGCTCAGCAGGAATGTCGTAAAAGCAAAACCAGCTAGACCAAGGGGAGCCGGATCTGCAGCCAGTGCCTTGCTGAACGGGCCTTCCATGCTTTCAGTCATTCTTCACCTCCAATGTTACTGTTTTGCTGTACATTAAGAAACTAGTGAGTCACTATATATGAATATTTGTTCCAGAATACGGCGCAACTGAAACTAAATATCAATGTCGATACCTGATTACATTTCTCTTGCTATATGCAGACAGTCAAGCAATGCACTGAACCTCAGAAAACAACGGTGGGATCGACACTTTCATCCTGGATGTACATGGTCGCATCCCTGCAGGAGCACTTGGGATCGTGAAGAGCCTTGTTCACATGGACAATAGCCACGGAATCGCCATTCCTGAACTCCGCAGTGCGGTGATACCCTCCTGTGCCCATACAGTGGCAGAAGCCCGTCGCGACTATTTTCCAGGGGGAGTCTCCCTTGCCGATCTTCTGTTTCAACCTTTAACAATATCTGTAATGACTCTTTATGTTTCCCATATCCTGAATCCAGTGTTTTCTTTTCATTGAAAATGGGGGCAACTATGAATCGTGCAGGGTTGGCCTGCAAAACTGTAAAGCCTCACTGTCAATAGGATAGGGGAGAAATGCAATGCCGGGCGAGGAAAAAAAAGATTACGTGAAGGTCAATGAAAAGGCTTGGGACGAGGTTACACCCGTGCACAGCAGATACAGGTCGGGAGAGGCCAGATTTTTCAGTGAAGGAGGCTCCATGCTGGACAGCACTGAAACAGCCTTTCTACCTGACTTGGCAGGCAAGAGAGTGGCGCACCTTTGCTGCAACTGCGGCCAGGACACGCTTTCACTGGCAAACATGGGTGCAGTTTGCACTGGTTTTGACCAGTCCGGCAAAGCCATAGTGGAAGCAAGGAGACTCTCCCACCAATCAGGCGTGAAAGCGGAATTCATCAAGGCGGATGTTATGGATCTGCCTATAGATTTTCACGGGGTGTTTGACTTCGTATATCTTAGCAGAGGCGTCCTGGTGTGGATTCCGGACCTATTGAAACTCATGAGAAATGCTGCATTACTCCTAAGGAAAGGTGGGCAGATCTTCATCTATGATCAGCATCCGTTTGTCCACATGCTTGACCTTGAATCTGATCAACCTGGGAAAGTTGTGCATGATTATTTCAGCACAGAGCCGCACCAATACAGCGGTCTTGACTACATAGGCGGGAGCCAGTACGATGCCAGCCCTAATTACCAGTTCATGGTCCGTTTAGGCGATCTGATTGGCGGGCTTTCCAAGGCAGGGATGAGGCTGACCGGGCTACACGAATTCAGCCACTCAATAACAGATTCCATGCTGGAGCAATTCAGGAAAGCAGGGAACCCAATCTCCCACGCTGCTGAAACTGAAAAAGACCCGCATCCGCGTATGCCAATGATGATGCTGCTCACCGCAATCAAGGAATAGCGGTTTTTCAGTGGTCGCTAAAAGTCCCCTGCAAAATCTCTGTTTGCACCGGCAACGCCATGGACGATCAACGGAGGTATTGTGGGAAGCAAAGTTTTGACTTTCGCAACAACCCCCTTTATGCTGACAGGCGGAGGCCACACTTTCTGGAGCGGCCAATTGTGGTGAGGAAATCTATAGTCGTGTAATGCCACATGGAAAAATCGGTCAGGGTTATAACTATAACTGTAAATGGGCTCGCCGGGATTCGAACCCGGGTAATCGGCTCCGAAGGCCAACAGGATGTCCTGGCTACCTCACAAGCCCATTGGTAATCCCGGAATCCCATTAAATAATTCGATTCATAACGATCAAAGTGTTGTCTGGACCTGGTCCCCCTCGGGGAACATTATGCTGGATAGCCCGGATGCCTTGAGGTAGTCAAAAAAGTCGTAAACTGCCTTGCTCTTACCCTTCCCGGCTATGTTCACAAAGGACTTGAAATTGAAGCAGAGGTTGCATTTTGTGACAAACCCTGCATGGAAAGTGCAGTTTCCCTCGCTGTGGTATACACAATTCTCCTCTATGCTTCTCTCACCGCTCATATCAGTGCGTAATTCTCCACAAAGGTATTGAAGACATGCTTAAATTGGTTGGGGACCGATCCGCCAAGCTCCTCAAGGCATGCATCGACCTTGAAGACCCTTTTGTCCACTATTCCCAGGACTGTCTCTTTGTACAGCCTAGTAAGATCTATCCTGTCGCTCTGGTCATCCGCCAGGCCATCTATCCTGGAGATGAAAGCTTCCCTTCCCACCTTTGCCGCCTTGGGTATTTCCCTGAGGATTGACATAAGGTAGTCATACTTGCGAACACCTGTATCTGACTTGGGGCATTCTGCAAGGAATGCACGGAACTCATCCATTTTGTCGGAGTAAATGAGTACCAGGGCCTTGTGGAGCATCGCCATGAGCAGACCGAATTTCTCACCCATCTCCCTGGCATGCGAAAGCCCCATGTCGGAGACCTTGCGGGCGGTGACAAGATCATGACCATAGATGAAGTATATCTCCCCCATTGTGTAGAAAATAGGCAGGAATTCCTCTTCCTCTTCGAAGTCCTCCTGGAGGAGGTTTGGCAGTATGTCGCTCTTCTCTCCTGTGAGCAGTTCCTGGTAGAGCTCCCTCATGGCATAGGCAAGCTTGTACAGCTGTCCGTCCATGTCATTGTCCACCGCCTCAAGCGCTTTCTCCGAAGCATTAAGTGCCCCGCTGATGTCCAGTTCATTCAGGCAGTACAGTGAAAGAAACCTGTAAAACCTGTACTTCAGCCCGTTCCTGTTGGCAACTTCTACAAGCTTCAGGGAAGAGGGGATATAACCCCTGACGTCGTCCATCCTGCCCATTATGTAATATGTTTCAGCCAGGTTGTAGGTCGCGTATGCCCTTGTAACAATGTCCCCGGTCAGGTAGGAACTCTCAATTAGTTCGTGCAGTATGCTTACGGACTGGTCATAATCCCCGAAATAGGATTTGGCTATGGCAATATTGTTCAGGTTCATAGCAGCGCTGCTCAGAAGCCCTAGTTCCCTGTTGATTGACAGTGCCTTCTCATAGTGGGACATCGCTTCTCCGTGCTTGAACGTCTCAAGGCACACATTCCCCATGAGGTTCAACGCTGTAGCCTCGCCCGCCTTGTCCTTAAGTTCCTGAAGAATGTCAATTGCCTTCTCGGCCGTAGCCAGGGCCTCGGCATACTCGCGCCTCTTCAGCAGAATGGAGGCCTTTGCCAGGAACAGGTCGCCAGAATCCTTCTCGCTGAGGGATTTACCCGGCGAGATCTCGGCAAGTATTGACAGTGCCGTCTCATGCATGCCCATGTCCCCCTTTAGCTTAGCCAGTGAGATCCTGGGTGAAACTTCCTGCGGGAACTCCTTTATTATCCCTTCGTAGCAGGAAGAAGCTTTCTCGGGCTCACCAAGGCGCTCCAGGGCATCGCATTTTGTCATCATCGCGGAATAGTAGTGCGCCTTGTCCTCGGCCTTCTCTGAGAATTCATTAAGGAAGTTAATAAGCGAATTTAGGGAGGAGAACTTTGATATCACAGACCTGCCTAGAACCTCAAGGTATTCGCCTATCTTCTGGTAGTCCCCTTTCTGCAGCAGGACGTTCAACTGCATCTGGATTGGCATGTCGTCAAAGAGCTCACTGGCGCTCAGTGCAGAATAGATTTCCAGCTTTCTGGTGTTGGACATCCTGTTCAGGATAAAATCCCTTATTCTGTAATTGGAAATATCGTACTTCAGGCTGCTTTCCGAGACAATCCCTGCCTTTTCTAGCTTGCTCAATATGTTCAGTGTCTCAGACTCGTCTATGCCTGACAGCTTGCTAATTCTCCTGTAAGTGGTCTCCTCCTGTATGAGGGCCAGGATTTCCGCAACAAATTTCTGCTTCTCGGAAAGCTGGTTCAGGACCCTGTCGTAGTAAATCTCCACACCCTGGGGGATGGGAAAGAATCTGTATACTACGTCATCCACTTCCTTCTTCTCATTTATAATCCCGTGATCCTCATAGTATTTCAGGGCGTACTTTAGTGTGCTCATGTTTCCGTCCACCAGCCTGAAAAGGTCATTCAGGAACCTGTCAGGCAGGTTGTATCCGTTGGTTTCAAGAAAGAACTTGAGGTCCTCTATCTTCATCTTGTCGATGTGGAGTGTCTCAAGCGCACTCTCCGTCTCAAGGATCTGAAGAAACCTCCCCGAGTGCCCGTCCGAATCCATGAGGCTTGTAGTCAATGTCCCTAATAGCTTGAAGTTGTACTTCCTGGTCAACCTGCTCAAGTAAAGGAAAAAGTCCCGGGACTCCTCGGATACGCTCTCAAGCCCTTCTGCCACTATGACTGTTGAACCGTCATCATTCTCGTTCAGGAGTTCAGTGTAGCCCGCCATCAATGCTTCTATATCCCTGTTCCTGAACTCGTCAAATGCGTCATTGAGTATCTCATTGAAAATGTGGTACTTTGCCAGTTCTGTCTTGAGATACCTGGACCCCCTGAAAAACCGAATGCCTTCCGACTCTAGCTTGCTGTGCAGGTAGGCGATTACCTCGTTCTCGCCATAACCCTCGTGTGCAACAAGGACATAGCTTGAACCCTTTTCCCTGCTGGATATCTCTTCAGAAAGCAATCTGCATGCATCCATGTAAGATGCATTACGGTCCATCGACTTTGTAGACCTTTGTATTATTAATTATTTTGTTCGCTGAATTGTAAAAATTTCCGGTTAAAGACGGAGTCTCTAGACGCTGACTCTCTTCCCGGACTCAGTTAGCTTTGATATGCCGAACTCCGCCATCTGTGACACTTTTTCCAGGCTGAACACAGGGCCGTCCTTGCACAGCTGTAGCCCATCGATGGAGCACGAGTCGCATATTCCTATTCCGCACTTCATGTTCCTCTCGAGCGAGAATTCCGCGTTCACTTTCCTGCCTGACAGGTGATCGTAGACTGCCTTCAGCATTTTTTCCGGTCCACAGACATAAATCATGGTGAATTTCTCCAAGTCCATTGACAGAAGCTGATCCACTGGAGTACCCTTTATTCCTGCGCTTCCGTCGTCAGTAACCCTGAAGACCCTGTCACTCCTGAAGCTTCCGGCAAACAGGAGTTCCCTCTCATTTCGTGCCGAAATCACTGCATGCGCCCCCTGCCTTATCAGCGGCCGAAGCGACGCCATGCCGGTGCCTCCGCCTACGAGAAGGATATCGCCGTCAACAATAGTGAATGAATTGCCATATGGTCCTCGGAAGAAAAGGTGATGGCCCATTTCAAGATGCCTCAAGGCCGTGGAGGTGGATCCGTACTCCTTTACTGTGACAGCCTTCATCTTTCCTTCCGTAACCGACAGGGACATAGGTATCTCGCCCACACCCGGGACCCATATCATGATGAACTGCCCGGGTTTCACATCCACTTCCCAGTTGAACCAGAGTGTTGCAGATGCTGGCGTCTCGTCTTCCTTCCGTACTATCTCCCTCCTTTTCATCATGAAACTGCAGCTCCTTTCATGTCCTGGACGGTGTCGAACCCTTCCGCCTTCATGAAGCTGAGCATATCTTCGCCAATTTTCCTGAAAACCGCTCTTCCATATTTCATTACGGCAGTTCCCACCTGCACAGCCGACGCACCGGCCATTATGTACTCAATGGCGTCCTCTGCGCTTTCAATTCCGCCCACTCCTACTATCTCCTTGCCGGTCTCCTTGCTGACCTCGTATACGTACCTTATCCCAACTGGCTTGATTGCCCTGCCGGAAAGCCCTCCGTAGCCGTTGGTCAATACCGGCCTCCTGGCGTATATGTCAAGTGCCATGCCCTTAACCGTGGTTATCAGGACATAGGCATCAGCCTTATCTGCTGCCCTGGCGATATCGAGAATGTTGCTGACGTTGGGACTGAGTTTTGCAAACAATGGCAGCTTGACTTTCCTCTTTATTTCGGTAACAATCTCCTCCACAAGCTCCGGATCGCTCCCCACCTCTGTCCCGTATCCTTTCACGTGCGGGCATGACAGGTTTAGCTCTATCCCGGTTGCGGAATAAGATTCCATTTTCAGGGCCAGATGCACAAAGTCCTCTACGGTTGAGGCAAAAATGCTCCCTATGACGGGCTTGCCAGCTCCAAGCGCAATGGATACCTCTCCGCCAAACTCATCTATTCCGGGGTTCGTAAGGCCAACTGCGTTTATCAGGCCCTCAGCATACTCCGCTACAACTGGTGGCTTGTAACCCGTCCTTTCCTCCATCCCGATGGACTTTGTCACAACCGCGGCAGCTCCTTCTTCTAGAATTCGCTTCATGGTGTGCCCGTTTTCGTCCAGGATACCTGATGCAAGTAAAAGTGGATTCTCAAGCTCAATGCCTGCTATTCTAGTCTTAAGGTCGGGCATCTCTCTGTTACCTGCTCTCTATATTTCAACCTTATTTATATGATCTGCAGGCTCCTGTGAAATGGACGTCCTCAGAGGTCGCTGGGGGCAGCTGTGATGAAATCTGGAAAATTCTGGATCTGTATGTAACCTTCCTTGTCGACCGGCTGGCCGTAGTGGTATACCTTCCTGTAGGGAAGATCTACCATCCTGTTGCTCAGGTAGTATACACCATCATTCGCGGAAAACAGTCTGCATGTCTCCATTCTGCCGTAATTCATTACCAGATCTTCAGTTATTCCCAGGAAATCCTTCAGGTTCCTCTCTGTAAGGTTGCTGCTCACAACAACCCTGGATGCTCCTGAAATTATCGTATCTACCAGGTCAGCCACCCTCCTGGGGAATGACATTACCGTTATCTCGAAGAACTTGGCAATCTCGGTGTATAGCTTCAGGTTGTATGCACCCTTGGCAAGACCATCGAGATCAACAACAAAGAGCTCTTCCGTGTCGAGGTCTATCATGTCCTTGGCATTCCTGTAACCTGTGATCTGACGGTGTTCAAGGACTATGCATTTTACGCTTTCCAACGGGGAAATATGCAACCTGATATTATAACCCTATGCGTTGCCCTGCCGTGATATCGCATGACGCTTTTATGCATTTACAGTACTCTGTTATACTCCTGGCATACCTGCTAATCACCGAAGGCTGCCGAACATTGCCAAAATCATTACTATCTCGATACGGGTAGAGGAGACAGGTAAAATTATATCCAATTAAGTTCATATATCAGGAGTGATAGAGTCCTCCAGATCTTATCTCCTCAAGACAGACAGGCTTATAGTCCCTATGTCAAAGGGAGAAATGTCCAGAAGAGTACTCGACTTAGCCTTTGACATTTCTGGAAGGTTCGGTTCTGAAATAACCGCTTTCACGGTCAAGGACGAAGTGCATGATCTCACCTGGAGCGACAAGGTTTCCCTCGTCACAGGAGCTTACAGGGACGGCAAAGGGAGAGATATCAAAGTTGTCCCCAAGGTCAGGACCAGCAAATCGGTGAAGGAATGCATTGTAGACGAGATAAACTCACATTCCTACGACATGGTTCTTATTGCAATGGAAAAGCGTTCCCCCCTCTCCGCTACACTCTTTGGAAACATCGGGGAATATGTCCTGAAGCATGCTCGCATACCAGTGGTATCGGTCAGCGTACGAATGGACGCATACCCTTACAGGAATCTTCTTATCCCGCTTTCCGAGAACTTGGCGACAAGAGCCGCGGTGGCATTTGCCCTGAGGCTGAAAAAGGCGTGCGGTGCAAAGTTGCACATAGCCGACCTCAGGAAGTACGATACAAAGCCAACACATGGATTTCAGCAACTCTTCAACAACATGGGGGAGGTTACTGAAAAGTATGGCCCAGGCATAGAAGTCATAAGGGGAAGTATGTCGGCGGGCCTGAATGAGGCGCTGAACCTGCTGGCTTACCAGGTATCGGCAGATGCCGTTATTCTTGGCGTAAGGCCAGACAGTGAGGGCAGGATCAGGATAAATTCAATGATAAAAAATACGTTCAGGGACAGTGTTCAGGACGTAATACTAGTCAAGAAATGATTGCTTGATCACCCCATTGTCCATCAAGAGAGAAATTATGTCAAAATTCAGAGAGACTGTGTTCACGTAATAGGAACCGAAAAGCGGAAAGTCCTGTTTCTGGCTCCCATCAACCAGTTTGCCCAGGAAAGCAAGCGTGCTGTTGATAGAGAGTACATTCCCTGTTCCGTTGTCTGCTTGATTTTCCAGGGAGAGGTTGTGGATGGCATCCGCTATCCGTGGAATCTGCAGGTAAGCCCCGGAGGAAGGAATATTCGGGTCAAGTCCGGATCCGGATACGGCCACCATGGCGTATGGAATCTGCGATCTGTTAAGGCCAGGATTCTCCATCATGAACTGCTTCAAGTCATTCCGGGTGATATTCATCATATCTGGATTGTCCGGTGAATACGAATAGCTTCCGGACTGTGTAGAGTTGTAATTTACTGCGGAGGGCCTCGGATGGAAGAACACTGAGGAGTTGAAGGCTTCTGCCAGAAGGTAAGATCCGTAAACAGTTCCGTTCAGGCTTGCCTGGGACCCGTCAGACTGCCCGGGAAGAACATGCTCGGATATGAGCGCTGAAACCATCGGGTATGCATAGCCCAGGACGAGGAAGATCACAAGAACCATCAGGAATGCCTTGCCGATGCCCTTCAGCTGCTGCTTCACCATGCCACACCTCCGGCAGCCAGTGCCATGTAGATGAGCTTGATCGCAATAAACGGTATTATCACTCCGCCGATCCCGTAGTACAGGAGGTTTCTTCTGAGAAGCTCCTGGGGGCTTGTTGGTCTGAAACGCACACCTCTCACCGCCATAGGGATGAGCGCAAGAATCACAAAAGTGTTGTAAATCAGCGCAGCTGTAATTGCAAGGATTGGGTTCCCAAGTGCGAGTATGTTGAGAAAAGAGAGTGAAGGGTAGAAATAGAGCATGGCCGGGATGATCACGAAGTACTTTGCCACATCGTTGGCGAAGCTGAATGTTGTAAGAGCTCCCCTGGTAATCAGGATCTGCTTGCCTATGAAGATAACATCCATGAGTTTTGTGGGATCGTTGTCCAGATCCACCATGTTGGCCGATTCCTTGGCTGCCTGTGTTCCACCATTCATGGCGAGACCCACGTCAGCACGGGCGAGTGCAGGTGCATCATTTGTTCCGTCGCCAACCATGGCCACCATCCTGTGGTTGCCTTTTTCCCTGATAACTACGTCATACTTGTCCATGGGCGAAGCATTGGCAACAAATTCGTCTATACCGCTCTCCCTCGCGATGTAGGACGCTGTTACTTCGTCATCTCCAGTGCACATTATGGTCTTTATGTTCATCTTCCTGAGCGCGGACAACCTTTCTTTGATTCCAGGCTTCAGGATGTCGTTGAGCTCTATCACCCCAACGAATTCTCCGTTGCGTACCAAAGGGAGGGCGGTTCCACCTTTCAGTGAAACCTCCTTGCAGAGGGCCTCAATGTACTGGTCCATTATGGAAAACTTCTCACTGAGGGCCCTGAAGGAACCCTTGAGGATGTAGTCCCCATCTCTCCGGACTCCGCTGAATTTGGTCTCGGCAGAAAAGGGGAGGAAATCGTAACCGCTGATCTCATTCTCATCTACTTCTGTACCCTGCCTCCTGGCCAGTTTCACAACAGACATGCCTTCCTTGGTCTGGTCCTGAAGGGAACTCATCACTGCCCATCTTATGAAATCCTGATTGTCCACTCCCTTGCCAGGATAGAATTTTACTGCTTCACGCTCACCCATGGTGACTGTCCCGGTCTTGTCGAGTATTATTGTGTCTATGTCTCCTGCACTCTCGATTGCTTTCCCGCTCTTTGCTATCACATTGTACTGTGATATCTTGTTCATGGCAGCTACGCCGATTGTGGGAAGCAAAGCGCCGATTGTTGTCGGGATAAGGGCAACAAGGAGGACTATGAGAATAATCAGGTCCGGAGTCTGGTGCAGGAAGATAAGAACTGCGAATATCATGGAAGCCACAATCAGGAACAGCAGGGTCATGGAGGAGAGGAACACACTCAGTGCGATCTCATTTGAAGTCCTTTCCCTCTTGGCTGTTCCGATGAGTTCTATCATCCTGTCGACAAAAGTTTCTCCCGGATTTGCGGTGATGCGTACAGTCAGCCTGTCCGAGACAAGCCGGGTTGAGCCGGTGACGCTGTCTTCAAGCACCTTGAGGACGGGCCTGGATTCTCCAGTTATGTTGGATTCGTTCACGTAACCGGAACCTTCGATTATCTCTCCATCCATGGGTATGATCTCGCCATTCTCCACGATCACGACATCATCCTTGCTGAGCGCCAGCGAGCTCACATCCCTGTTTCCGGAGCCAGTCACAAGATGGGCTGTCGACTCTTTCCTGAACTTTCTGAGTGATGCAGTCAGAACCCTGCTTTTTCCCTCCGATATTGCATCGCTAAGGTTTGATTCAAACACCGTGGCGAAGAGCAGCACTGTCACCGTTATGTAGAATGCCAGGTATCCTTTGGGGTGCGGTCCGAATGTGCCTGGGAGGACTGATACGATCAGTGCAACAATAAAGCACAGTTCTGTAACAAACATTACAGGATTTCTCATCATCCTGTCTGGCCTGAAGTTCTTCAGAGTCAGGTACATTATCTCCACGTAGTTAGACGGCAATCATTGCACCCCCTATTGCCAGATTGAAGTCCCTGGCCCATGTAAGGAAAGGTCCCAGTGCGAAGGCGGGGAAGAACGACAGGAGCCCCACAAGCACCATTACCACCAGCAGAATGAGCCCGAAGGGGAGACTTCCGACATCTATGCTTCTTGTCTCCTGCTCTTTCGGGGACTTCCTCGCCAGTGATTGCGCTATGAAGAGCTGGAATCCTATGAGCAGGTATCTTGAAAATCCCATTATAAGCGAGTCAATGTAGTTGAAGAAGGGCTGGTTTGTAAGGAATCCTCCGAGTTCAGAGCCGTTATTGGATGCTGCAGTCCCGAACTCGTAAAGGAGCTGCGTGAACTGCTCGGTTGGAGCATTGAGAAATGTTGACATAAGCACCGGTGAAATTACCGTCAGCCCCAGTGGTATCATGATCATGAGCGGATGGGTTATGATGGCAAGGCTGGAGTACTTGATCTCTCTCGAACCGATCTTTATGCTCATCAATTCCGGGAGTCTGCCTATCATCAGGGACGATATGAAGACTGAGAAAATCACGTAGCTCATTATGTTCAGCACCCCGGTGCCTACTCCTCCAAGCGGATCGTTCATCAGGAGGGCGAAGAGAAGGCCAAGTATTCCTGCGGGGGTCATGTTGATGAGTGCGCTGTTCACGGCTCCTGTGGAAGTCATCACGGTCCCGGTCGAAAATATGGAGGATTGTGAGACTCCGAGGGCGGTCTCTTTCCCCAGCATGTTTCCCGTAAACAGGAGCCCAAGGCCTGTCTGTGTAGGCACTCCGCTCCACTCAGCGAAAAACGTGAAGAATGCACCGAAGGCAAATATCACCATTATGACAGAGTACAGTGTCAGGCCAAATTTCCTGTTTCCCAGGACTTTCCCGAGTGACATCAGGGACCCAAGCGGTATGATTGTAAAGGAAACAACTTCGGTAATGTTGGTTAGCCAGTTTGGATTTTCGTACGGGAAGGCCGCATTGGCGCCGTAGAATCCGCCACCGTTAGTGCCCAGGTTCTTTATTGCTTCCCATGTGGCGATTGGTCCAATCGGAATGTGCAGATCCTGGCCCGAAAAAACGGGGTGGACGGTGATATACGAATAGGTGGCCTCCGGCACTCCCAGCAAGACCAGTATGGACGCCACCAGGATGGTGAGTGGCACAAGTAGTTCAAAAAGGCTGACCAAGAGGTCATGATAGAAGTTACCAAGCGTTCCCTGATCAGTCCGGATTCCCCTGATAAACGCAATGGACGCTGCAAATCCAGTTCCTGCCGACAGGAACATGAGGCCCATGATAACAAAGAGCTCCGTAAAGCGGGTAAATGTCGTGGGATCGGAGTAATGCTGCAGGTTTGTGTTCGTAAGGAAGCTTATCACGGTATTAACTGCCAGGGAAAGGCTTACAGGCTGCCCGCTGGAGAAATGGGCAGTCAACATGATCGTCGTGATCCCAACGACTGCTGCTGCCAGATTGAAGATTAACAGGGTGGCGAAATATTCCCTGAAATTCATCTGCTTCCGGGATCCTTCCCCAATGGATCTTTCTATGAATCTGACAACAGGCTGGGAATATCTGGTCAAGAAGGTGTCCTGATCAGTGTAGATCCGGTAGATGTGATAAGAGAGGAGATATGCAAAAAGAGAGATTACAGCGAGATAGATAATGATTATAAACGAACCTGAGACGAGGCGGTTGTTCAGAAAGAACTGCTGCCAGAAATTTGGCTTGGTGACCTGCAATGCCATATCCAAGGACAATATCATAGCTTCTCAGCCCTTACGATAGAATACACCAGGTAGACACAAACCGCAAGCACAACAATTCCAACAATAACATATCCAGGATACATTTCGACCTCCGGGAGGGGGGCTATCTATTCATGCAGATGCTTGGCCATGTACGGACCAAGCCTTTCATAGCCAAGTTTCCTGAAGTAGTCCCTGACTCCTATTCCGCTTATGACGAGGCTCCTGTTCAGGCCGAATTCATCATGAGTTATGCGCTCTGCCTCAGCCATAAGCCTGGTTCCGAATCCTTTGTGCTGCCATCTCGCACCGCCGCTCTCGCCTATTGGCACCACGTCGCCGAAAACCTTGATTTCCCTTATTATGGACGAACTGAGCACTTCTTTTCTGTGTGCATCGTCTGATGGTATTCTCAGTCTTACAAACCCCACCAGCTTGTCTTCGTCTGTTTCATACGACAGGAAAATCTCCTTGCCGCCGCCGGCTTCATAGTCCCTCCTGACAAGCTGCGGCTCACTTGTCGATCTGTGATGCCTGCCGATCTCCCTTGCCCTCATCTCCTTCGTGGTAATGCCAAGTTCGGACAGCCGGTCATCAACCATGTTGCGTATGTCGCTTCTCTTCACTCCGGCTTCGATGAACTTTACAGGGATGTCTCGCTGCATCCTCTGGACCCTTATCCAGGGAGGCATGTCTCTCATGAAGTTTGTAATCAGCTCAACAGCGGTTTCAGTATCCAGGGGATCGTAGAGCCCGCGCTTCCACATCCTGAATATGGAGGTGTTCTTAACCACCAGAGTGGGGTAGATTTTCAGCATGTCCGGCCTGTAGGCAGGATCTCCTATCATGCGCTCGAAACTCTTCATGTCGTCGTCGAACGATGAACCGATCATGCCTGGCATGAGGTGGTACACGATCTTGAGGCCAGCATCTCTTGAGAGCCTCGTGGACTTTTTGATCTCCTCAATTCCATGCCCCCTACCGTTCATCCTGAGTATCCTCTCAGAAATGTTCTGGACGCCGAGTTCCACCTTGGTTGTGCCGTAACTCAGGGACATGTCGATCTCTCCTTCCATGAACCAGTCTGGCTTTGTCTCCACGGTAAGGCCTATGCACCTTCTTCCTGAAGTCTCGTTGACAAGGACTGACTCTTCCAGCGATCTCGAGATGCTGAGGTTCATACCGTCCATGCACCCCTTGATGAACGATTCCTGGTACTCACGGGGCCTGGCTGTGAAGGTTCCGCCCATTATGATCAGATCGACCTTGCTTATGTCGTGCCCTATTGTATCCAGCTGCTTGAGGCGGTTGAAGACCTGGTTGTATGCGTCATAATTGTTGCTCCTCCCCCTCAGGGCTGCCGGCTCATGGCCAGTGTACGCCTGCGGGGAGTTGTTGTCCACTCCACCCGGGCAATAAACGCACTTTCCGTGTGGGCATGCTTCCGGTGAGGTCATTGCCGCAACAACTGCTACACCTGATATGGTTCTCGTGGGCTTTATTCTGAGAAGATTCTGCCCTTTCTCTCCAAAATCTCCGCTGTTAAGGATCTCCACGTCGCCGGGAATGTAGTCCATAGAGTATTTCTTTGCAAGTGAAACCTTCATGGAGTGAAGCTCCCTCTTGTTGTTGATCCTCCCTGAGCGTATTTCCCGTGAGATATCCTCGTAGAAGCCCATTTTCAATCTAATGCCCACTGCTCTTAAATATTTTCGGAACCCGGGGATGCCTGTTGAGCAACCGTTTTATCCTCTACTCGGCATCAGGTATTCATGGCAGTTGAACTTGAGGAGGTAGAAATAAGGAAGCCGGAGGATACCAACGTCATTCTGGGTTATTCTCACTTCATCAAGACAGTGGAGGATGTGACGGAGATCATTAGGACAATCATCCCTGGGGCAAGGTTTTCACTGACCTTCTCTGAGGCATCAGGGCCAAGGCTCATAAGATATGAGGGAAACGATGAGGAACTTGTCCAGATCGGAATAGACAACATCAAGCGACTCTCAGCCGGGCACACCTTCCTCATTATTCTGAGGAATGCTTTTCCTATAAGTATCCTCCCTGCTCTCAAGGAATGCCAGGAGATCGGGTCCATTTACGCTGCTACTGCCAATCCCCTCAAGGCCATTGTTGCCAAGGGCCATGAAGGAAACGGGATAGTCGGAGTCATAGACGGAATGGCACCCCTGGGAGTGGAAACGAAGGAAGATAAGGAGAAAAGAAGAAAGTTCCTTCGCGATATAGGATACAAGTCATAGGGCCCATAGTGTAATGGATATCATTCAGGCCTCCGGAGCCTGCAATCCGGGTTCGAATCCCGGTGGGCCCGCTCTTTTCGCTGCATTATTGAAGCAGTGCATGCCAGTTCTATAATCAAATGCTTGCCACAAAGAGATTTCTAAACCGAGGAGGCATAGAGCTCAGGGTTTATCCAGG
>JBJKRS010000050.1:0-6890 GCA_046704525.1 Thermoplasmataceae archaeon | reverse complement strand
ATTTTTTCGGAAGCTTGCATCGTATTACATCCTGAGTTGCAGCGTTGGTCCGCTTTGTTCTAATCAACGTGTTCAATAAAAATGTATTGCAGGATGCTAACACAGCGTCAACAGGAAAACGCACAAGCTATGCGTTGTTCTGCAGAATAGGGTGAATGCTTTGAAAACTGGTAAAAAGAAAACAATGGTGGGAGCACTGGTATCAGAATCTTTCATCTCCCGTACCCCCCTTGTTTCTGAACCTTTCAATTCTGATGCACCCAGATGCACGATAGGGGGCGACTGCTTTGCTTAAAGGGAAGCAGTATTTTGAGCAGATCTACGAGGCCGGACGGAGACACAAGCTCCCGGATGAAAGCATAGACGAGCTCATATAGGTGTTCGAGGAAGAATACGGCAGGTTCCCCAGATCATTCGGTGAACTTCTGGAGGTATTCAATTGAGCATGGTCGGTGATTTTGTCATACACAGACTGAAGATCAACATGCACCCTCAAAGCGATGCCCTGATATGTCCACAAAAGTCATTGATGCGAGCTTATCCATGTCACCTATGTAGATCTCCTTGACAACCTTGGACTTGCGGTTCACCCTCCTGTTCCATCTCAAGATCACGCGCTTTTAACGCCAATTGTCTTCCAAACGAGGATAGGCATCTTTATGTAAATGCATCTATACATTCATGGTGACAGGAGAAGTATACCAATGGCTGAGAGAATGATTAGGACAAGAATTATGTAAAGTCACGATGTGTCAGACAAAAGGTTAAGTATTGGTACATAGTATGTTTTATATGGTAGAAAAGAGGAAAAGAAAAGCTCTGTTTTCCTTCTTCATAACAGCAGTAATGGTGACGGTGTCTTTTGTATCTATCATATCATTAAATAGTAGTAGTCTTAACAGTCAGACTCCCATCACAACTTCTCATTCCGCAAATGTACTGGGCAATCAAGCGAGTCAGAGAGTACTTTCGAACTTTGTCAGTGTCGGATATAATACTGACCTTAAGTTAGGAGTAACTTTAGACAAAGACATGTTATTAAATTCTCTTGAATCACAAAGCAAAGTTTTGCGTGGTTACATGTTAAAAAACGGCCTTGATGGGACTCGATATTCATTAGGTGCGACCATAAACTATACTACTGACAATATTACACTTTATTTGACTAAAGATAAATTGAGCGGAAACAATATTCAACAATCGGAAATCCATGTTTCTGAGACTGGAGGAGCCCAAAAAGTGGAACATTCATCCATAAGCGTACCCAATGTCATCCATGGAAAATCTGGAAACTGGGACGGGTATGGTTTCCAGTACAAGAATTTCTGGCAACAACTACAGGAGATAAACTGGGTTTCAGAAGGCGTAACAATGCCCACTGACCAAAGTCCTCCCAACCCAGTATCTGGAGTTCCATCAGATCTGTCGTCTTGGGACGGGCTTATGGGAGATAGTAAAGGAAGTACTATGGTGCAAGCCGGTTGGGACGAGAATTACCCCACATCTACACAAAACGGTGGACCATATATATGGTACCAAGTCCTTTCTAATGGTAATGCCCAACCACAAGTGATACTTCCAGGCCAATCTCAAAATCCAATTCATCATGGAGACTATATGTACATTGCAGTCGAAGAAAAGTCTACCTCAACTTATTATGTTGTGATAACTGACACGGCAAACGGTATCAATTACGAGAGTAATGTTTTTTCAGTCCCTTCAGCCTTCCATCCCTATTACGCTGCTTCTGTGACAGAAACACCGCAATTTGGATCTAATTGGAACTACTACGTTGCACAGTCCCCTAAATTTGGTAATTTTCAGGTAAATTCTATCAACTTTTATTCCGATGGAAACACTTACACTGGGTCTTACTCTTGGGACAGAAACTGGTATTCATACTCCTATCTGCAGTAATCCTCTGCAGGTCAGAACTGGCAGAATGAATTTAACATTAATGACCAAAATTACTACGACATGTCTTGGCTTACTTCTTCTTATTCAGTCTCTTATATGCAAAATAATTATGGGTACGACACTCAGCAGTCCGGAGAGGGCGGGTGCGTTCTATATGGAACTCAAATATCTACTTCTCAGGGACACTCTGTGCCGGTTCAAAATCTCCAAGTCGGGGATAAGATTTTGTCGTATGACCCAGTTACTTCCAAATTTGTGCGGGATAGAGTTACAAGCATAAATGTTACCCATGTCACATCTCTAATCGATATCAACAACGCGATGCTTTATGTTTCCGGTCTCCACGATCAACCAATATACGTGAAGCTCCCAAACGGGAACACTAAGTGGATAATGGTGGGACAGTTGAATACCTCGGACAGTCTCATTGAGCCAATAACAGGGAAATGGGCACCAGTTACTTCTATTCAGCTCGTCGGTGGAAATTTCACTGTGTATGATATTTCAGGATCTTACAGCTTTTATCAGGGAGGGCATGCGAGGAGCGATTACATCGCTAATGGTGCATTATTGGATGAAAAGCTTCCGCCACCGTGAAACTATCAGATGAGAATTACTTCATTCTCATCTGTCAATCTTTTTAGTAAGAAATTGAAGCTTTCAGGGTTGATTGGACAGATTGCAAATACTATCTTATCCTACGTTATGGTGCGAATCTTGAATTAACTGTTTTCATGGAACGAATAATAGGGTAAAAAAGGAAGAATTCTTGATTCTTAAAGTATTTTGGTTCAGCAAGCTATCCTTCCTGCAAAGTGAATCTTGAAATTCCCAAAATTCCTTGTTCAAGAGCTATCTCTTAACGGTACAAACTCTCATACAATTGTAGAATAACACGGAGTACGTTCAGACATCTGATCTTCTCCATATAAAAAACGCAGTCAGAAAAGGAATTGCGCACCACAAGAACAGGATCAATATTACGTATTGTTTTGAGAACGGAGTAAAACCTCCCGTCATGTATCCTAGCTCCCTGTCAAGTCTCACCATTAAGCCGGTGACAACCTGGAATGGGCTCAGGTAACCTCCGTAGTTCTGTAATGTATTCGAAAGGCCCACGTTAAAAGTTCCCAATAACACAGCAAGTCCATTGATGAATGGTCCGAAGACGTAATAGAAGAAGAACAGTACCGCCAAGGGCCCGGTCAGTATAAGGATGAAATGTTTCCCAAGTGCTGACAAAAGGAACGTGAAGGAGGAAAAAATCGCACCTAGCATCAATGTTATCACAAACACAAGGAGAAACGCATGTGCGTTGAGGTACAGGCTAAAGTAATAATGGAACAATAGTTCCATCACAAGAAGTGTAGAAAGTACAGCTATCCCGGTGAGAGCAATGGAAGATAGATACTTAGAAAGAATTACGTCACTTCTGGACAAAGGTTTTGACAGTAAGAGCTCCACAGTATGGTTTGCCTTTGGGTACCCAAAAACAAGAAGGGCGGTGATTATGCTGAACAAGCTGACAAAAATTGTGTCTGTGTCAAAAAATGCATGATATACCTGCGGTTCCAGATACCTCTGTGAGGGCTTCACATATACCTGGTATTGAACAACTGAGTTGTAATTGCTGACATTTTTCCAGCCGGAACCCGTGTTGTATTGCGGGTTGCCATAGACGCTGCTCAGATTTGACGGAATAAGGCCATAGTCGGGATACAGGCCCGTATATCTGAAGCTGCTCGCATTTCCGAGGCCGATATCTCCTCTGTATGCAGTGCTGCTGGTTCCATCAAAGCCGTTGTACGACATCCTGAATTCCGCATTCGGGGAGGAAGCTCCATTTGGGCTAACGTAGAATATGAGAAAGCCTGCCTTGTTCCTGAAACCGTGATCATATATGGGGAAGTAACTCAGAAAGGAATTCATATGGTATACAGGAGAAATACCATAACCTGCTCCGCCCTGATATCCAAAGGGCTCATGTAGATAAAGGAGAGCATTCCACGTTTTGTTCGAAGTGAAGTTTATCTCCGCCATGCCGTCCTGACCGATGGTGCCATGAAGCGTAGTCGAAGCCTGAGTTGTGTAGTTTGTCAGATCCATTCTGACGCCCTGAGAGGTTTCAGGCGTGCCGTTTTCAGTAAAGGAGAAGATGACAATATGGTAAGTTCCATTATCGTAGAAAGAGTAAAACCCGCTCTCATTCTGGACTGGTACGGTAGGGCCTTCAAAAGATACCTGGCCCAGAGTGAGCAGTCCAAGAAGTGCTGCCATTACCAAGGTAACTGTAATTGCTCCCCTGGAAGACAGCGCTCTGTAAAGCGATTTTAATATGTTAATTTTCCCCGATTTTCTCGAAGAAATACCTTTCAAGGCCATTTTTTAGTCCCCTTACATATTCCGGTACCAGATCATTCTCGCTGAGTACATGTTTAATCTCATCTACGCTCGCCGTTTTCCAGTCTTTCGGCTCAAAAAATACAGTCCCCTTCTCTTCTGTTACCTGTCCAAGCTGTTCAAGCGTGCTCATTGCAGCGGAAATGTCGCCCTTAAACTTGATTTCAAAAGTAGTCCTATTCGGTATGCTCCGCAGGTTACAAACATCAATGATTCTTCCCCTGTGTATGATTGCAACTCTGTCGACCACTTCCTCCAGTTCTGGAAGTACATGCGAAGAAAGAAGAATGGACCTTCCTTGCGATTTTAGTTCGAATAGAATATTTTTCAAGAGCCTGATACCTTCAGGGTCCAGCCCAGTGAATGTTTCATCGAGAAGATAGTTGTTCGGACCCTGGAAGATCGCGATTGCCAACAAAAGACGTTTCTTCATGCCGTTTGAAAAGGTTCCGACCCTATGGTTGATGTGGTCCCCAAGGCCGACAAAGTCCATTGTTTCTTTCATCCTGTCCTTCGACATGCGCCTGCTAAATCCATAGTATGAGCCGTACTCCAGAAACAGCGTACTTGGACTGATCATGTAGTCAATATTAGCAGTTTCAGGTACCCAAGCAATCTCTTCAGCAGACTTTCTCTTATTGGAGACAATGCTTAATCCGTCAACTAGTACGTCACCTGAGGTCGGAAAGATGACTCCGGCTGATATCCTGATGGATGTGGTTTTGCCTGCACCGTTAAGTCCAGCGTATCCTAGAATCTCACCATTCCTCACGGAAAAAGATACGGTGTCCAGAGCTTTGCCTTTAGCACCTCTGTAGAGTTTTGTTACACTTTTGAATTCTATTGACAATGGATACTAATTCTAATATCGTCATATAAGCATAACGCTCTTATAGACTTTGATGAGATGTTTAAGAGTCCTGAATAAGGAAAGTTACCCTGGAGACAGATTCGTCATGGAATCTACCGTATTCTATGAGCCATTGTACGATTTCATAGAATCCCGCGGATTAAGCGTGATCTTTGCGAATCCGCGCAAGATAAAGCTCAAAGGGAAGGTGGAGCCATTTTCCCGTTTCAAGGAGATAGCTTCCAAATTCGAAGAGCATGGCTACAGGAGAGAGCGCTATTTCTTCTTCTATGGGAGAAAAAGTGATCATGTACATAATCTGCTGTAAATTCGAAACGATCCCTTTCGCCGATCTTAATCGACCTCCATTGACAAATACTTTTTCCCCGTGATCCACTCCTCATTGATGTCCATGAGAATGGATCCTGCCAGTCTCATGAGTGCATTCCCTGAGGGGAATGCACCCACCTTCTTCGTCCTTCTCTTGACCTCATAATTCAAACGTTCCATCATGTTTGTTGTCCTGATTCTCCGCCAGTGCCTTTTTGGAGAGGAACGGTAATTGTACAGTGAATCATGCCACCTTTCATACATCTCTGCAGCCTTTTCCATTCCCCTGTCCATGAGATTCTGCTGCACCAGTGGCAGCAGATCGGGATTCTCCAGCGATTCCTTCACGATAAGTGAAACTGAATCCCATTTCTTCCCGGGAATCTTCTTCATGAGGTTCCGCATGAAATGCACATGGCAATACTGCCATGCTGCTCCCGGAAAAGATCGGAGTACAGCTTCCCTGATCCCCTTATGGCCGTCTGATATCACCAGTTCCAGACCATTAAGGCCACGATCCTTCAGGTCATCGAAGAACGATTCGTAATCTATTTCGGTTTCAGAGTCGTACAACCTGGCCCCCAGTATTTCACGATATCCATCCTCCCTTACACCGGCGGCAATGTACAGGGCCATGCTCCTGTACATGCCGTCATTGCGGACTTTGATGTACGTTGCATCAACATACATGTAACTGATCGGATAATCAATGGGCTTCTCAAGGAATTCCCTGACCTTTGCATCCAATTCAGAGGAGAGCGATGATACATATGACGGGGAGATCTTCTGAATACCAAGATTCCTGACAATATCGTTGATCTTCCTTGTCGACACTCCCTGAATGTATGACTCCAGTATCGCCGACTCAATTGCTCTTTCCACTCTGCTGTATCGATCAAATACATGAGTTTCGAATGGAAACTCACGTATCTGAGGTTTGTCGAGGGTGAGATCACCATCAGATGTCTTCAGTGATCTCTTCCTGTACCCGTTCCTGTGCGCCTTTCTCTTGTCTGATCTTTCGTATCTTTCCGCCCTGATCTGATCTATTGCTTCCTGATCCATGACGGTGTTGAGAAACCACTCAACGAGCTTCTTCTTTCCTTCCCTGTTGTCACTGAGGAAAGTGCTTATTAAATCCTCTACTATGTTCAATTGGTCCTGCATTTTTGGTCACCTCAATTTCCAAATTTGCGGGACCATTTCTAATTTTACATCACTTTCTGCACATGACCTTCACACCCCTAACCCGCAGCCCATTAATTGTTAACTTTTATGGTAAAACTAACTGTGTTGCATAACTACCCATACGTCCTTGTATTTTCCCTCATCATGTTGTAATAGAGCACCTTCAACCCAACTTCCTGGATCATGTAATCCGTTCTTCTTGCCC
>JBJKRS010000049.1:0-3650 GCA_046704525.1 Thermoplasmataceae archaeon | reverse complement strand
TCATAGGACTACCAACATCAATTCTACTTGGTGTTTTTGCGGCTCTCCGGGCCAACAAGGCATCAGATCATGCCGCAAGGGTATTCTCACTTCTGGGAATATCAATGCCTGTGTTCTGGATCGGCATAATGCTCATCCTTGTATTCTACACAGACCTGCATGTCGCACCCGCTCCACTTGGGCAGTTAAATCCTCTGTTCAATTACCCGCCAAGGATCACCGGAATGATAATTCTGGACAGCTTTTTAAGCGGGCAATCTGGTACTTTCATCAATGCCCTCTGGCATATCATCCTGCCAGCTGTCGCCTTGTCATTCGCAGGCATAGCTACAATCTCACGTGTTACCAGATCAAGCATGCTTGAGGTTATCGGTAAAGACTACATGAGGACTGTTTTTGCCATAGGCCTGCCAAGAAACATCATAGTCAGGAAGTACGCGCTGAGAAACGCAATGCTGCCGACAATAACGGTCGCCGCCATACAGGCAGGTGCGCTAATGGGTGGAGTCGTGCTTACGGAAACTGTGTTTTCCTGGAATGGGCTGGGTCTCTATGCCGTGGATTCTATTTACAACCTGGACTACCCGAGCATCATGGGAGTAGTGCTCGTATCTGCGATACTCTTCGTGTTCTTCAACTTCATCGCTGACATACTCTATGCATACGTGGACCCGAGGGTCTCACTGGGATGATCACACATGTTCAAGGCTGAAACACTCAACAGGGATAGATTCGAGAATCAGATCGAGATTGGCAAGATGCTGCTTAAGTCCGGCAACGGAGTTGTCGGACTGGCCATCATACTGGCTTTCGTGGTGATAGCCGTATTCGCCCCAAACATTGCACCATATCCGCCCAACCTGCAGGACGTTTCAAATCTTTTCCAGGCACCTTCTGCAGCCCATATCATGGGCACGGACAGATATGGCCGGGATGTGTTTTCCAGGGTGATATTTGCCACCCGACTTGATCTGCTGCTGGCAGTCACGTCTATTACGATCAGCTACGTCATCGGCGTCTCCATAGGTATCCTATCAGGGTATTTCGGGAAGATAACCGACAACATAATAATGAGGATAATGGACATCCTGCTCTCTTTCCCCTCAATATTGTTCGCAATCGCCATCGCAATTTCCATAGGTCCCGGCTTCACAACAGTTGTCATAGCAGTGGCTGTTATTGCGATACCAAGTTTTGCAAGGGTTGCGAGAAGCACTGTCCTTTCAACCAAGGAGGAGCTTTTCGTGATGGGAGCAGTTTCAATAGGATCCTCGCGCGGTCATGTGATGCTTCATCACATACTACCCTCTGCAATAGCTCCGACAGTCGTGCTTTACTCCCTGAATCTCGGTTATGCAATATTGATCTCCGCGGGACTGACATTCCTGGGTGTAGGAATTCCTCCTCCGACAGCAGAATGGGGAGGCATGATCACAAACGGGCTCAATCAGGTGATTTCGGGAGAATGGTGGCTGACAACCTTCCCAGGCATATTCCTGACCCTGGCAATAATGGGATTTAACATGTTGGGAGACGCAATGAGAGAAGTGATGGATGTCACTCTAAGAAGGTAATCATATGGAAAAATTTTCAGATCCTAAGAACTACGTCCTGTTTGTGGAAAACCTGTCCATGAACTACACTGTGTCAGGAAAGAAAGTAAAGGCGCTCAGAAACGTGACATTTGCACTGAAAGAACATGAGTCAGTTGGAATTGTTGGAGAGAGCGGCTGCGGAAAATCTACTCTGGCCATGGCCATATCTCACATTCTTCCGGGCAATACGGAAATTGTCGGAGGGAAGATATACTTCAACGGCGAGGTCATATCAGACCCGGAGATGGGAGCTCACTTCACTCTCAGGCCAGACAGGAAGCAGGACAAGATCGAGAAGAAGCTCACGCATGTAAGATGGGGAGGCATCTCAATTGTCTTCCAGGGTGCCCTGGACTCGTTGAACCCCCTTCACACTGTTGGCGTCCAGATGGGCGACATTTTCGTATTCAAGAAGAAAATGACAAGGGCTGAGGCACGAACTGAGACTCTCGAACTTCTGAGAAGCATGGGCCTCGACGAATGGGTCATCGACGCTTACCCGCATCAGCTGAGTGGAGGAATGAAGCAGAGGGTTGTCATCGCCATGGCTATGACCCTTCGGCCATCACTGATTATAGCTGATGAGCCGACAACATCCCTTGATGTGATAACTGAGTACAGGATAATCGAGGAACTCCAGAAACTAAGGGAGAAATACAGGATTAGTATCGTGAACATTTCTCATGATATATCACTTGTATCACACCTATCAGACAGGATAATGGTGATGTACGCCGGGAAGCTGGTTGAGAAGATACCTGGAAATACGTTCGAGGACGTCCAGCACCCGTACACCAATCTCCTGATAAATTCCATGCCATCACTGGTGACAACTGGCAGGAAGGTAGTTTCAATAAAGGGAGCCCCACCGAGTCTTGTCGGTGACATAACGGGCTGTGCTTTTGCAGACAGATGCAACCATGCCACGAGCCAATGCCTGACGGAAGGTGCTGATGAGGAGAGGGAGCTCCAGGGCGGAAGGCTTGTAAGATGTTCTGTCCTTCCATTCCAGGGGAAAAACGCTCTAGAACGCAGAGATCGTGAGCAGGAGAAGCTAGTCAGCCTGGAGCACTTGGGGCTCAATGAAGTTCTTTCGGTAGAGGACTTGACCAGGGTTTTCAAGAAGAAAACAGGATTGAGAACCAAAGTCCTCGCTAGCGAGGGGGAGAACGACTTCATCGTAGCGGTGGACAAGGTGAACTTTTCATTGTATTCAGGAGAATCTGTCAGCCTTGTAGGTGAGACAGGGAGCGGGAAAACAACAATCAGCAGGATTATTGGCCTGCTAGATTCACCTTCATCCGGGAGTGTGAATGTCGGAGGAGAGGATGTCGATTTCAGGAACCCGAAGGTAATTAGGGAACATAGGAAGACCATCCAGACGATCTTCCAGGACCCGTTCCAGAGCATAAACCCCAGGCACAATGTATACAAGATAGTGTCCGAGCCTCTCCTGGTGAACAGGCTGGAAAATGAACCGTCAGTTCTCGAAAGAATGGTCAAGGAGGCTCTTAACACTGTCGGCCTGACCCCGGCAGAAGATTACATCAAGAAGTACCCTCACCAGCTCAGCGGGGGCCAGAGGCAGAGAGTGGCAATCGCAAGGAGCCTGATACTGAACCCAAAGATCATTATTGCGGACGAGCCCATATCCATGCTTGATGTCTCCCTGAGGGCAGGTGTTCTGAATTTGCTGAGGGATATGCAGAAACAGAATGACGTAGCTCTTTTCTACATTACTCACGACATTGCATCTGCAAGATATGTCAGCAACAGAATAATGGTCATGTATCGCGGACAGATAGTGGAGATGGGAGACTCAGAAGAGATCATAAAGAACTCATCACATCCGTACACCATTGCTCTGGTGCTGGCAAGCATAGGGGTCGAGGGCGATCTCGGAGGAGTCCTTGGCGATAGGATATTCGCAGAGCAGAACACGGACACTTACAAAGGATGCCGGTTTGCCAACAGGTGCCCAATAGCCAAGGAGAAATGTTCCGTTGAAGAACCACCACTCATTGAGGTAGCAAGCGGGCACTTCAGCAGATGCCA
>JBJKRS010000048.1:0-7998 GCA_046704525.1 Thermoplasmataceae archaeon | reverse complement strand
ACCAACGTTTCAATCTCGGAGGATGCAGCAATACTGGGGATAGGCCTTTCCTTCATCTTCGTGGGAGTGATCAACATACTCCTGCTTTCCATTCCGCGGAACAAGTCAGGGGAAGCCACTGGCATGAACGTTGTATTCAGGAACATAGGCATGTCAATCGCACCTGCAATAGGCGGAGTTCTTGAGACTACATACACCAGCAGTGTCGTGGTAGGTTACATGCCACTGAGCCTCGGGTCTCTACCTGTCATTCCTGTAACAGCGTCGTTCCCGTCTCCCCAAGCATACAATCTCATTTTCATCGTCGGGATAGGCTTTCTATTCGCAGCCATAGTATTTTCCATTCTAATGAAGAACATTATTGTCAAGAGGAGGAATTAAAAATGAAAAAAACAGCAACTGTAACACTAGTAACAACCCTGCTTGCCATGCTCGTATTCACAGCAATTCCGCCTGCGAGCGCATCACCATCTGGCGGAACTGCAGTCGGTGTAACGGGCGTTTCCTGGTTTTCTGCAAACTCAACTGAACAGGCTGTGCCTGGCATGAGTGACATTCCGCTCTTTGTCCAGTTCCAGACTGCTGCAACAATGCAGAACCTTACAGTAAAGGTAAACCTGACTGCATATGAGCCGGGTGTTTTCAACTACAGTTACATCATGGGCCCGGACTCAGGCGTTCAGGACATATACAACTTTGGCGCAGTGCCCGCCGGGACTTCATTGACAGCTGAACAGACCGTGAACATCTCTTCCAATGCTCCTGACGGAATATACCTTGAAAACCTGACTTACACCTATGGCAATGCAACGGCCCATTTCTACGGGAATGCATCGTTCCAGCTTCCGGTTCAGGGAACAGTCAACATTGAATCGCCGTCAGCGTCCTTCGGCACCCAGTCCTCTCCAATAGAAGCTGTGCCGGGGATGGAAAACATACCAGTGACAGTCTTGCTGGAGAACTCTGGAAACTCGCCAGTCAGCAATGTATCAGTGTCCTATTCTCCACAGGGTGTATTTGCTGGTCCCGCCCAGTCAACCACGGTTCCGGCATTCGGTTCATATTCAGAAATCCCAGTTACTTTCATGGCATCAATAAGCAGTAATGCAACTGCTGGCAGCATATATGGACAGAACCTGTCAGTAGAATATCTGGGCACAACGCATCAGGTGCATTTCACACTGCCGGTTACCGGAACATCGAATCTCTCCATGGTTGATTATTTCACAAATCCGCCTATCATCTACCAGGGTCAGAAGTTCATCTCAATGACAATAGTTGCAGCAAATTCCGGCGATGCATATGCAAGGAATGTTAATGTTTCCCTGACCTCAACCGACTTCAGTATTCTGACCAATCCATACAATGTTCCAGCATTCCCTTCCGAATCTCTCCAGAACTTCACTTTCCTGATGAACGCTGACAACGTCACCGGGAGCACACTTGTAAAACTTAACCTTGGAAACGAATCTGTTGAGATTCCAGTCACGCTGCACTCATACGGCAGTTACAGCATAACAAAAACAGTACCTGATCTTCATACAGGGGCAAGCAGCCAGGAACTTTCATTCAACATAACAAACACCGGCAACACGACACTCTACGACTTCACCGTCTACTATCTCTCTCCCAGCGTAATATCCGTACATGTACCGTCGTCAAATCCCCTCGCCTCATTGAAGTCCGGCAATGAGACGTTTGCACAGATATCGCCCGGTGAAACGGTAACAGCAACGTATCTGGTTGATACCAGCAGTTCAGCCTCCTTCACTATCTACCCCGGGCAGCTTGCAATCAGCTGGCATCTGAACAACACGGCAACAACATTCCACAAGACATACACGTTCAACCAGAAAGTCACGCCCACAAGCATTCAGAACCTCAAGGGTGCACTTACATTCACGCCCTTGAATATAGCTGTTCTAGCAGTCATAATCGCTCTGATAATAGGGCTCGTAGCAGTGGCAAGGAGAGGCAGCAGGTCCAGGAAGAAGGCCAAGAAGCATGGCGTGACCGGAGAAGAAAAGGAAGAAAAGAAAGGCGGCGAAGGGGAGTAATTCCATTCATGCCGGAATAACCGGCATAAACCCGCCAAATTTATTACACATGTGGAATAGGGAGTATTATGAGTGAAGTCAGTGGCAAATCTTCAGGCGGAATCATAAGCATCGAAAGATCCGGAACCGAGGTTGTGGCTCTTGATGCTGAGGGGAGGGTCCTGTACTTCACCGACGGAGAGACCACATGGAAGCGCTCTCTGGACAATTCTTACCTCGAAATCGGATGGGAGTCGGGGAAACGAATAATCAGGAACATGGGTGCAGAAGAGGGAAGGCGAATTAACAAACAGGCTTACTCGTTCCTCAGCGAAGTGGAGAAAAGCCTCCCAAACGATATTGCTCCCGAGGTGGAGCGAATACTCTCAAAGGAGGAAGGCTGGATGGAGGGTGATGCCAGTTCTTTCACTTCTATATATGGGGGACATCTTCCAGTTGTTCCTCAGGATCAGCGCTTTTCGGCTTATTTCCAGATAACGGATTTTTCAAACTGGAATTGCACAACTTTTGCAACTCCGGGCAACGGTGAGCCTGACCCAAATCGTGACTTTGCCACACATGTTGACAAAGTCATGAGGCAGTTCGGCAAAGGATTCGAGCTTCGGAGGGGAGCATTCCTCGGTGATGCATATGCACTGGGCGTGGACCAGAAGATACTGCTGGGTGCTCTTGACAGCATTAGGCAAAAGACAGGTCTGCCCATTTATTCCTTCGTTGAGCCGTTCTCAATTCCGAGGAAGAAGAACATGATCCACTACCAGGACATGAAACGCCATGGACTCTCAAGGGTGTATGTGGGAATACCGTCAGGGAGTGTTTCCCTCCTCAGGAGATTTGAACGCCTGAAGAATGTCTCAGACATAATCAATCTTGTCAACAACCTCAAGAATTCTGGAATATCTGTTGGATTAATCCTGCTCACAGGATACGGGGGGAACGCACACTCAAGGGAGCATGTCTCTGAGACTTCCGCCATCATATCTCAAATGGATCTTGACGGGGGCGACATCATCTATATTTCGCCAATGTGTGAGAAAGGGGACAGCCGGTATGAGGAGCTCGTCTCGAGCGGAGAGTTCGACTCCATGGATGATGCGGGAAAAGAGGCTCAGGCAGAAGAAATGGAAAAGATGATCAGGGATGAGTTCAGGGGGTCCAACCGGTTCGACCTTAAGACACAGATCTCAAAATTTGACATCAGGGAAGGAACCTACTGAGCTGGCTAGTCGATAATTGTTCCAGATATTTTTTCACCGCGCATTATTTTCATGTACTCATCAAGGTTCGTGCCGTCAATGACGCACACCTTGAGCGATGAGCGCTTTGCGGTGTTGAGTGCAGTAATGTCCATGAACACATTGGGCCCCGCACCTATGGATTTGTCCACAGCGAGTCTTATTGCCTCGTCGTAAGACAAGTGGGGAAGTTTCCTTGCCTTGGGGTTGTTTCTAGGGTCATCCGTGTACACGCCGTCCACCGAAGTGGCGTTTATGAGTGTGTCAGCACCTATCCTCTCGGCAAAAAGTGTTGCAACAGTGTCTGTGGTGTGCCCTGGTTCTGTACCTCCCATTACAACGTGCCGGTACATTGAGATGATCTCGCTTGCGTCATTTACCGTGGTAGGTATTTTCTGGTTTACATCGCGGAAGAACGTGGACACGGTGAGGGCGTTCATCCTCGTGGCATTTATCCCTATCTCGTCCAGGACGTTGTCGTTTATGCCGTATTTCCTCAGTGAAGATATATAGGTCCGCGCCAGCATTCCTCCTCCAACGACTATGCCGAACCTGTCGTATTCGGTCACATCACTGATCATTCTGCTGAACCTCTCAATGAACTCAAGCTGAAGGGTTTCCTTGGAAATTATTGATCCGCCAAGTGAAATAACAATAGGTTTCATCTTTTCTCAGAGTTCCGCTGACGCCGCCAATTGCATGATCCATCTTTTCAGGATGAATCCTGGCATCAGCAAGTGATATGGTCGGGGTTGTTAATAATTTTCTCGCTTTGCCGTACACGCAGTTTTCAGGCTGCTGCACCTCACAACGGTTAAATAGCATCATAAATTTCTTGGTTGTGACCAGTGAGGATGCTCAGCTCAGGAAATATGAATTCAAGAAGGCTCTCCAGGAGCTGAGGGATCTCAAGGGGAGAGGGACTGAGCTGATCTCCCTGTATATTCCTCCGGATAAGATGATTTATGATGTCGTCCAGTATCTCAGAGAGGAGTTCTCAACCTCGTCCAACATAAAGTCAAAATCTACTAGGAAGAACGTGCTTTCTGCAATTGAGTCCATAATGTCCAGGCTCAAGGTTTACAAGTTTCCGCCTGAAACAGGGCTTGTGTTCTTCGTCGGGCATGTATCAACCCGCGGTGATCAGACTGCAATGTATACAAAGATCATAGAGCCTCCAGAGCCTATACAGACCTTCATCTACAAATGCGACTCAGTGTTCCACCTCGAGCAGCTTGAAGCCCAGCTCAAAGTAAAGGAGGTCTACGGACTCGTGGTTATAGACAGAAAGGAAGCGACTATCGGTTTCCTCAATGGAACGAACATACAGCTTGTCACCAACGAGCAATCGCTTGTGCCAAGCAAGCACCACCAGGGTGGCCAGTCATCCCGCAGGTATGAGAGGCTTATTGAGAGCGCAGCACACGAGTTCTTCAAGAAAGTGGGCGAAATTGCAAACAATGCCTTCATTCCTATAATCAAGGACATAAGGGCAGTATTCATAGGCGGGCCCGGTGCTACCAAGGAATACTTCTTCGAAAGAGGATACCTGAGAAACGAGGTCAAAGACAAGGTCAAGGACCTTTTCGATCTGGGCTACACGGATGAGACCGGCCTCAGGGAGCTGGTCGACAAGGCCGGCGACTCAATCAAGGACATGCAGATCACCAAGGAACGGGACCTGATGAACAGGTTCATGTCAGAGATCAAGAAACCCGACGGCGGTCTCGGCATCTATGGAAGCCTGGCTGTGGAATCTGCACTAAAGCAGAAGACAATAGACACTCTGTTGATATCAGAGGGCCTCAGCAAATCAAAGTACATATGGGAATGCCCTTCGTGCGGAAATACAGTGGAGACACAGGCAAAGCATGAGGATGGCATCCAGTGCGACAACTGCGGGAACAACATGAATATGCGTGAAGAGCAGGATCTTGTTGAGGTGTACTATCAGCTTGCAGGTGAATCAGGCTCCAGAGTGGAGATGATTTCAGAAGACAGTGATGAAGGCAAACTCCTCAAGAAGGCATTCGGCGGGATCGCTGGCATTCTGAGGTATGTTCCGAGCGACTCGCAGATACCCCAGAACGCGTAAAGAACTTATTTTACAGCCATTCCCTTTCCGTTGATTTCTACAACGAACACATCTTTCAGCGACTTCATTGATGCCAGCGGTATCATGTACCTTCCCTTTGAGTCCTTCTGGAATTTCACATCGGTGACATTACCCGCAGACTTCACCAGGACGGTCTTGATCTCACCCGTGTCGGTGTCAATTACAAAATTTTCCACAATCCCGAGAAGCTCCCCGTCCGTGGTCATAACGTCCTTCTTGATGAGATCATATACGAACTTCTTCATGAAAGTCATTGCCAAAACTGCATCTCAAGATATAAAGTTTGTCGCAGAGTGCCAGAATAGCACCTTTCTGCATATGGTAAAAATGAGGGATTACTGGTAGAGTCCCAGCTCCTCGACCGACTTCTTCCTCTCCTTGGGGCTCTTTCCAAGGTTGTCGGCTATGTTCCTGTAGAATTTCAGGACTTCCTCGTCAACAGATGCCCTTATTGCCTTCATGGCCTCAATAAAGTGCCTCTCAAAGACAAGCGTCGCCTCCGGGTCCTCACGGTATGCAGTCATTCCTGCTTCCCTGCAGAGATTCTCAAGGTCTGCTCCCACATAACCGTCAGTCCTGTCTGCAACAGCATCAAGATTGACGTCTTCCGCCAAGGGCATGTTCTTTGTATGCACCTTCAGCACCGAAACCCTGCTCTCCTTGTCAGGTGGCGGGATGTATATTAGCTTGTCAAATCTTCCGGCTCTTGTAAGTGCGGGGTCCATGATGTCGGGCCTGTTTGTTGCAGCAATCACGACTACGCCCTGAAGGACTTCCATGCCGTCAAGCGAAGTGAGAAGCTGGTTTACCATTCTCTCAGTTACGCCTGAATCACCATATGTGCCTCTTCTGGGGGCTATGGAATCAATTTCATCAAGGAATACTATTGTGGGCGCAACCTGCTTGGCCTTCTTGAAGATTTCACGAATTGCTTTTTCGCTCTCTCCTACCCACTTGCTCAGGACCTCCGGCCCTTTCACCGAGATGAAGTTGGCCTTGCTCTCATTTGCCACAGCCTTGGCAAGGAGCGTTTTTCCAACACCCGGCGGCCCATAGAGAAGGAAACCCTTTGAAGCCCTGATGCCAAGCCGCTTGAATACTTCCGGTTTTGTAAGCGGAAGCTCTACTGTCTCCCTGAGTTCTCTCTTTACATCCTCAAGGCCACCGACATCTGCCCAGGTTATACTTGGCACTTCGATGGTAACCTCCCTCAGGCTGCTTGGCTCAATGGTTTTTAGAGCCTCCTTGAAGTCATCTGCAGTCACCTGCATCTTCTCCAGCACGTCAGTTGGAATCGGCTTATCCAGATCTATTTCAGGCAGGTAGCGACGAAGGGCGTTCATAGCGCTTTCCCTGGCAAGTGCAGCAAGGTCAGCTCCAACAAACCCGTATGTGTAGTTGGCTATGTCGTCCAGGAATTCATTCTTCTCCTCCTCTTCCATGCCGAGGGGCATTCCCCTTGCGTGGATTGCCAGAATCTCCTTCCTGCCGTTCTTGTCTGGCACACCGATATTGATTTCGCGATCGAACCGTCCGGGCCTTCTGAGTGCCGGATCTACTGCATCTATCCTGTTGGACGCACCTATGACTATTACATGTCCCCTCTCCTTCAGACCGTCCATAAGTGTAAGCAGCTGAGCCACCACTCTCCTTTCAACTTCACCCTGGACCTCCTCTCTCTTTGGAGCTATCGAATCGATCTCATCTATGAATATTATCGAAGGTTCGGATTCCTCAGCCTTCATGAATATTTCGCGAAGCTTCTGCTCACTCTGGCCGTAGTACTTGCTCATGATCTCGGGTCCATTTATTGAGAAGAAATTAGCTCCCGACTCATTTGCCACGGCTCTTGCTATGAGCGTTTTTCCAGTTCCTGGTGGGCCATGCAGCAGCACTCCCTTAGGAGGTCTGATGCCAAGCCTTTCAAAGAGTTCCGGGTGCTTCAGGGGGAGCTCTATTATTTCCCTCACTTTGCTGAGCTGGTCAGAGAGACCGCCAATATCCTCGTAGCTGATCCTGGAGACTTCCTCGAGGACCTCTGAAGCCGGTTCTTCCCTTATCTCAATCTTGGTTTCCTCACCCACTTCGACAGGAACTTTGCTGGGTGTGGTCTTGATGACCTTGAACAGCAGTCCGGAATGTCCGGCAAGTGTGAGGCCAGGAACACTAATGTTGTCGGCCTCAAGCATTGGCCGCCTGATCAGAGCCTTCTGAACGAACTCATCAATACCTTCCCCGAATTTCAGTCTCTGATCCTTTCTGATAATTGGTGCAAGTACGACCTTCTTGGCCTCCTCGGCCCTGACTTTCCTTACTTTTACTTTATCTCCAATTGAACATCCGCAATTGTTTCTTAGAACACTGTCTATTCTCACAATTCCTTTGTTTTCGTCCTCAGGTCTGGCCCTGTAGACTCTTCCAACAGTTTTCTTGGATTTTTCGATTTCTACAACGTCCCCTATTTCTGCGCCAATTGCGAGCCTGGAATCTTCATCGAGTCGCACTCTTGACATTCCGGGGTCGGTCGAATTAGCCTCAGAAACCCTGAGGATAATTCCGTCGTTCTGTTGCATGGTTCCCCTATTTCTTA
>JBJKRS010000047.1:0-8061 GCA_046704525.1 Thermoplasmataceae archaeon | reverse complement strand
GGCATGTACAGCCCGGGATCAAGTATACCAATGAAACTGAGCAGGGGAGTGCACCTTGTTTTCTCAAGGGATATGATTCCAGTGGAAAGGGCCGTCACCTTCAGGTCACACCTGGACCGGAGGCAGATGTTTGTCATTCCCCGGAATTCCGTCACGGTCGTGGGTACTACCGAGACTGTTGTTAACAGCCCGGATGAGGTTCATCCCTCAGAGGATGAGATCCAGTATCTTGTGAACAGCGTTTCGAGGCTCTTTCCATCAATTGGCAGAAAGGATGTCCTGGCCTCATACAGCGGAATACGGCCCCTTGTTGGCAGTGGAAGAAATGCAGACAGGATCTCACGCAACTACAGGGTATTCAACCATGGCAAAATGCTTTCAGTTGCGGGTGTGAAACTTACGGATTACAGGCACGCATCGAGAACAGTTGCCAGAGTTTTCGGAAAGATTTCTGAAAGGAAAATGGCCACGAAGGGCCTTCCGAGTTTAGAGTATTCCAGGCCCGACCCGGTTCCTGGCATTCTTTATTATGTAACCAATGAAAGTGCAGTCAAGGTGGAGGATATCATGCGCAGGCGCACAGGTATTTCAGTGTATGATCCAAAATCTGCCCCGGAAATTGAGTCTATGGCCCGCGAAGCCCTAAAGGAGGTTGAGGAGGCATGAAATTCAGGCTTGAAGACGGAATGGTGCTCTTTGCTTCGTTCATCCTCAATGGGACCCTTACATTTCCCCTCTTCCTGCTTTCAGGCATCATCTACCACACAGGATCATCGCTCGAGGTTGTCATCCTGATAGGCACGGTGACCACAGGGGGCCTGGTCTTTGCCCTGGCTGGACTGGCAGCCGCCAGATCCGACAGGAAGGTATGGATTGCACTTCTTCCTGTTTCACTGGCTGGAGCGGTTTATCCCTTTCTGGCAATCCATGGAAACAATGTTCTTGGCATAGTGAGTTATTCGGGGCTTTCCCTGTTGGAGTTGGCTCCGGTCATGGCTGTAAGCTACCTTTGTTCCAGATTCATCAAGGCACTCAGGGGAAGGGCCTTCTCTGTGGGACATTTCATATCCATCGGGGCAGGGTCACCAGTCATATTTGCAGCGCTCTTCTTTGCCTATGTGTTCATGAGCTATTCCGGCCTCCCCCTCATAGCCCTGTTAGCTGAGGCTGCCGGCCTTGCCATAGCAGGAGCGGTCTTGAGGTTCAGCGCAATAAAATACTTCACTGGGATGGAGGCAGCCTGATGCCTGGTGCCAGGATAATCAGGCTCGCAGCCGCAATCGCTGTTGTCCTTGTTTTGGCTTCCCCTCTGGCAGGACAGGTTGCAAAGGCAGCTTCAGATCAGGGGACTGCAACGCCCATAAAGCATGTTATCATGATTACGATGGAGAACCATAGCTTTGACAATCTCATGGGAAAATATCCGTTCAATCCCTATGGGAACCAGAGCATCATTGCCAATGTGACCGCGCCTGCTGACCTCTCCGGGGTGTCAAACAGCAGCCTTATGGCTGTCAGTCCCGGGTCGTTCTCGACAGGAAACCCGCACGAGGGTTACAATGCGTACCATATAGACTGGAACAACGGTTCAATGAACGGCTTTCTGAAAGGTTCCGGAAAGAACAGCATGTACTATTACACAGCCTCACAGATGGCGATGGAATGGGACCTTATCCAGCAGTATGCCATGGGAGACATGTATTTCGCCAGCACATTGAGCGAAACAGTCCCCAACAGGCTTTATGAAATAGCTGGCTACTCGCCGGTGATCAATGATTACGGCCCTCCCCCGTACATTCCACTCAACAGCACAATATTCCATCAGCTTTCCTCTGACGGGGTTTCATGGGGTTACTACATCAACAGCACAGCTTCTGGACTCGGTATACTCTCAATGATCAGGGGTATCAGCCAGTATTCTGGTAACATCCATAACTGGGGCACATTCTACAGCCAGCTTGCCAACGGATCACTGCCTGCCGTATCCTGGCTGGAGCCTGTGCAGGGCGGAGGGGAGAAATACAGCCAGCACCCATCTTACAATATGCTCATTGGCCAGCTCTGGCTTCTTTACACGATAACAGCCATCATGAAAAGCCCTCTATGGAACAGCACAGCTATTATGGTAAATTACGATGAGAATGGCGGGTACTACGACCATGTTGCTCCTCCCTCAGTGAGTGGCAGCCAGCTGGGTTTCAGGGTTCCGTTCTTCATAATTTCCCCGTACGCAAAGGAAGATTACGTGTCAAGCACAGTGATGACCCACACTTCGCTCCTGGCCTTCGTCGAATATAACTGGCACCTCCCTGCCCTCAACCCCCTGGTCCAGGCTTCAAACATACCTATGGACCTCTTCAACTTCAATTCCACGTATTCAGGAGGCGTAACAGCAAGAGCGCCCTATGAGTTCCCGGCAAGTATAAATTCCATTATCCCCAGCTCTTATAATTTCGGGAGTTCAGCCTTTGCAGGCTTATCCAACATATCTGCCCTCTTCCCGCTCCAGTTCCAGTACCCCGTCAATGACCTCCCGTACAGCACCAGCGGTTTTTCCAATATCACTTTGAAGTCCCAGGGAACAGGAGTGAAATCCTCATCCGATGTTTCCCTGATCCCTTTCTATGAGAGCAGCACAGCTGTGGGGGCAGTCCTTGTTGCCGGTTCTGCTATCCTGTACTTATCTGCAAGAACAATGCTCCGCAGAAAAAAATGAACAAACAATATAACACACCTAGAAATTCCTCTGTGTGATCATCGGCATTGTAGGGTTCCAGGGAGATGTCTCAGAGCATTCAGACATGCTCAGCAGGCTTTCCAGAAAGATAGGAACGGACATAGAAGCCAGGTTGATCCGAAAGCCTGATGATCTGGATGACATAGAGGCCATCATCATCCCGGGAGGGGAAAGCACAACAATTTTCAAGCTTCTTACCCAGTACTCGATATATGACAGGATAAAAGAAATGATATCCAATGGCCTGCCAGTGCTTGGTACCTGTGCAGGTATAATACTGTTGTCCAGCGACACTGGGGATGACAGGGTGAAGGGCATGGAGCTTCTGGACATAAAGATCAGCAGGAATGCGTATGGAAGGCAGATAGACTCATTCATGGAAGATATACAGATTAAAGGTGTGGGGGAATTCAGGGCAGTTTTCATACGTGCCCCGGTTATAGAGTCTTCTGGCAGGACGGAAGTCCTTGCAGAATGCAGGGGAAAACCAGTAATGGTAAGGCAGGGTAACAGGCTGGGGCTCACATTCCATCCAGAACTGACCAAGGATTACAGGGTCCATGAGATGCTGGTAAGAATGGTGGAGGGAGAGGGGTACATTTCCACTGGAAACAAAAAGAAAGGGGGAACCGGATCATGAAAAAAACGGCGTTGCATGAGAGACATATAGAAGCAGGGGCTAAAATGACAGAGTTTGGCGGATGGGAAATGCCACTCCAGTACACCAGGATAACAGAAGAGCACATGGCTGTGAGATCACATGCTGGAATCTTCGATGTGTCACACATGGGAGATGTTGTTATCAGGGGGCCAGGAGCCGCTGAATTTGTGGATTTCATGCTGCCAAGCCAGGCCTCTTCACTGGATAATGGAAAATGCACTTATACTGCATTTCTCGATGAAAATGGATGCATAATAGATGATACAATTATTTACAGAAGAAAGGATGATGAGTTCTTCTTCGTTCCGAATGCAGGTCCTACTGATGAAATTGTAAAGTGGGCAAAGGACCACAGTCCAGATTATGATGTTGAGATCATAAACCATTCTGATGAAATGTCAAGCATAGCACTCCAGGGTCCGGACAGCAGAAAAATTCTTTCGGAGATTGGATTGGATCTTGCTGAGCCATTCACTTTCTACCAGACACCTATCCAGCATGACAATCCAATGACAGAGGGAAGAGACATGATAGTCTCAGGCACAGGATACACTGGTGAGGAGGGTGTAGAGTTCATACTCCCGAACTCATATGCTCTGGAGCTCTGGGATCGGCTCTCCTCTCTTCTGGAGAAATACAGCGGTCTTCCCTGTGGCCTTGGGGCAAGGGATACATTGAGGATGGAGAAGGGCATGCTCCTATCTGGCCATGATTTTGAAAGGAACCGTACACCTTACGAATGCTCAATATCATTCATAATGAACACTGAGCATGAATTCATCGGAAAGGCGAAAGCACTGGAGAGCAAGGAGAATTCCGGCATAAGGTTCAGGGGCATAGTAATGGAGGAAAAAGGCATACCTAGAGAGGAATGCAGAGTCTACCATAACGGAAAGGACATCGGCGTGGTGACCAGCGGGACCCTGTCACCCATCCTTAAGAAGGGTATTGGTCTTGGTTTCATTGACAAGGCCTTCATGAAACAGGGCACTGAAATATATGTTGACATCCGGGGCAAAATGACAAGAGCAACGGTGTCTCGTCCGAAAATGGTTCCATAGGAAACGCACCCCTCTCCCCCTTATTTTCATGAACTGAGCTGCTGAATTAGTTCTTCCCTCTTCTTCACAATGAAATCATACTCGTACTTGTTGTATCCCTGCTCGTCCCTGTTAGCCCTGATCTGGGTCAGCCTCTCTGTGTAATAGGCCAGCTCAGCCTGGGCCTTCATGCGTTTCTGCATATCAAGCGGCATGATTATCACACTGGAATAGTGTCTGTTGTCATTATATTTTCCGCTTACTTTTTCGCATAATCCCAGACATCCATGGTCACAGGATCAGTGTTGAGTCACCGAATTCATGCCACAGGTAACCGAGGTCGGAAGCCACTGAGTATGCAGTCTCAAATATATCCGGACCAGCAAAGGAAGACATCATGTCAAGATGCGAACTGTCACCTTCATGCATCCCGGTTATTATGCCATCTACAACCTCAAGTCCGAATCCGCGTCTAATATAAAGATCAGTTACTGAATTCACTCCGCCGTTTTCCCTGGAATGCTTTTGCAGATCTTTCAAGCCCACATGTTCCGCAGCTGCAGATTCAAGGGCCCTTACAACAGTGGTTCCGACTGCTATTACCCGTCCACCGTTTTCTTTTGTTGCGACTATCTTATCCATTGTGTCCTCCGGAATCATATACTCTTCCTGGAGTAGCCTGTTTTTTCCTTCAAACTCAAATGGCTCAAGCGAGCCCAGGTTGCAGTGGAGGGTGACTTCTGCCAGGCCAATCCCCTTATCCCTCAGGTCCATAAGGGTATCATCCGTGAATGGCAACGCAGCAGACGGAGGCTCCACCGATCCGGGTACCCTTGAAAACACGCTCCTGTAATCTTCAGCTGAAACAGGAGCATGAAGGTGGTCGTATGATACTGGCCCGCCAAAACCGTCGAGCAAATTCCTTAGCTCCTCATTTCCCAATTTAAAATCCGCCCACCAGTACCTTCTGAACTCATTATCTCTGCGAACCAGCTCCACTTTCCTGCCTGTGCCTATCAACTCTACAGTCGAAGTACCATTCAGTTTCTTGTTGAGAAGCATTGGCCTAGGCTCCACAAGCTTAAGTTCTCCACTGGAAGTAGTACCAACGTTGATCCTCCCATATCCTTCAAGATCAGTGAAGTACGCATTGAAGGATGAATTTACCACGCTGCTGTTGTTGGCGACCAGAAGGTCCCCTTTGTTAAGGTATCCGGGTAGTGAAGAGAATGTGTCTGAAGATAATGTTCCAGCTCTCCTGTTTATGACCATGAGCTTCACACTCCTTTGGTCAGTTCCCAGAATGCTGCGCGGGAAATGTGATTCCCTTCTGGAAGCAACAAGGAAATCGCTGCTGTAAGCCATCACAAGCCCCCCAATAGTTTGAGGAGTGCATCTGCAATCTCTCTGGCCGAATCAGCAGGATCCTTCAGTGACTCTGGATCATCATCTGGAAGCGCTGTCCTGTGCATTTCAGTATTCATGTCTCCAGGATCCAGTACAATTCCCCTGACACCTGAGCCCCCACTCTCAGCATTCAACACCCTGACAAGCTGGTCAAGCGCGGCCTTGGAACTCGCGTATGACCCCCATCCGGGATATGCTTCCCTGGAAGCGTCCGATGTTATCTGTACCACAAAAGACGGAGTGGCCAGGAATTCCCTGAAAATCCTGATGAGGTTGAAATTAGCGAAGAAGTTGGTCTCAAACGTTGACCTCAGCTCCACCATGGTTGTGTTGAGCACATTGGGCATTGGAACGGGGCCTACGGTTCCTGCATTAAGAACAATGGCGTCGATATTTCCCCATCTTGAAGATACTTCACCGGCAAACCCTGCAACCTGGTTTTCGAGTCTTATGTCACATGACTTTGCAATCAAATGCCCCCCGCCATGCTCCCGCAGTAGGGTATCCATCTTTCCCTGCCTTCTGCCACAAGTTGCTACGTTCCAGCCCTTTTTCAGGAACAGTTCCACAAGGGACTTGCCCAGTCCCGTTCCGCCACCTGTTATCACTATTGTTTTTCTCGGTTCCATAAATGAAAAAGAGGACATTATTTTATAAACTTAACAGTTAATATAATTAATAAAACAAGTGGGTGGAAGTGACCAGAAAACTGGTCGATGCAGGATCATCTAACCCGCATGAGTATAAATCCATCATATCCCTTGGTTCCGACAGTCTGTATGCAGGTGGAATCAACTCTGTCTGACTGTCCGAGCTTGTCCACCAGTTTCCTGACTCCCTGGATGGCAGAGTCATCTGACCCTGAATCTATGATCCTGCCGTCTCTTACTGTGTTGTCCACAACAATGAGAGAACCTGTTCTTGTAAGCTTCAGGGCCCAATCGAAATACTCGGGGATGTTTGCCTTGTCAGCGTCAATGAAAACCAGATCGAATGGAGTATGCTCCCCTCCTTCCAACCTGGGAAGGGAATCAAGGGCGCTTCCCACTCTTATTTCAACCTTGCCAGACAGCCCTGCTTTCTCAAGGTTCTTTCTTGCCACAGATGCATGCTTCTCGCTCAGCTCAAGGGTGATAACTTTTCCACCCTCCTGAATCGACCTGGCAAGCCATATACTGCTGTAGCCTCCCAGAGTTCCAAGTTCAAGGACATTCCTTGCATTTACAGTCTTTGATAGAATGTACAGCAATTGCCCCTGCATCGCAGTTACGTTTATGTCGGGAAGCCCCTCGCTGGACTGTTTCTCGAGAACCCAAGAAAAATCATCATCCAGGAGGCCGCTGGTGAAGTACCTGTCAACTCTGTCCCAGATTTCCTCTGTCATATCCACATAATGGGCACACACGTATTAGGTATTCTCTCCAAACTGTCTCCGCTACCTCTTGTGCGCATACAAGAACTGTCCGCCTCCTCCACGTTGTTTGAAAAGCTCTATAGATTCCGTAGGAACACCGGATTCAATTGCATGACTTTCCAGATCATGCCTCTTGACCTTGACGTCCACGAATCCCGCATTCCTCGCCAGATCTTCCAGCTCATCATCCTCGTAGTAACGTATCAGTGAGCCTATGGGCTCAGGTGCAGCTTCTGTCCCCTTGAGCTCCTTTGTGCCGGCGAAAAGGATAAATCTCCCTCCACTGTCTAGAACACGAAGCACTTCGGCCATGAACCTGGCAGGATCATCGATGAATCCAAAGGCTCCAGTGCAGACTGCTGCCGTGAAACTGGAATTTTTAAATGGCAGGTTGAGAGCATCGCCGAGGACGATCCGAAGCCTGCCCTCCGAAATGGAATCGGAATTCTGCTCAGTAGCTGTTCTCACCATGTCAGGGCTGTGATCGAGCGCGGCGGCACGACATCCGCTTTTCAAAGCTTCCTTGAGGAAAGCTCCTCCGCCACAGGCAATTTCAACCAGATTGTCGTTCTCCGTGAGTTGGAGATCGTGCAGGATCTGCCTGAAATTGGGCCAGTGATATAGGGGGTCCCTATAGGTTTCCATTGCCCTGCTTCCCATGGGGGTGCGAGCCCTTGTATCAAGGAGCCAATTGCTGAACTTTTCAGGGCTTATGGAAGAAAACAATGTGGACGCCACCTCGTCGGAGAACCATTCCAACTGGCCCCGGACATCTCCTTCAAACACGGGTCCCCAGTCCTCG
>JBJKRS010000046.1:0-9094 GCA_046704525.1 Thermoplasmataceae archaeon | reverse complement strand
TATGCTGGACTGCTCCGAATCCTCTCTGATGTCTGATTTCTGGGAGGTGTACGCGAGATCCTCATGCAGGTCAATTACTCTCATGGGCAGAATATGCCCATTACAGACATAAAACTGAGCATTCCTGAAAGCTCACCTTCCAGCATGACCATTCAGCCTCCTTATCATAAAGAAGCTGAAGGCTGCAGCTGCAACAGCCGGGATAGCGAAATACAGGTAGCTACTGTCGGAGTTCTTCGAATGGCTGCCGGTTGATATTATATTCAGCAGCCCGGAGCCAGAGTCGACTACGTAAAGGTATCCCTGGGAAGGCACAAAATAAGCCCCGGTGGGTCCTGATGAAAGAGTGATGTTTTCCAGCAGGGTAAGGTTGTGCAATCCATAGACCGAAAGTGTGCCTTCGAGCTCATTTGTCACAAATATGTAGCCACCGTTGTTGTCCACTGCTATGCTGGTCGGATATGCCCCTGTGCTGAAGTTGCCTGTTTCACTGTATGTGCTCGAATTGAATGCCAGGACCTCGGAACTGGCAGTGGCAACTGCGTAAACCGTCCCAACAGCAGGGTCAAAGTAAACCGCTCCCACCTGATCTTTTATTATTATGCTGTGCACTATTTTCCCGCTTGAAGCATTGAGCACAACGAGAGAGAAATTGTTGAAATTTGAGGCAAAGACCGTGTTGTTCCCACTATCATATGCGATTCCCGGCACGGGGTGCTTCAGGCTGCTGCTGGAGGTGCCAAGCGACACATTGTTTATGGAAAACCCGTGGCTCAGGTCGATCCTCTCGTACGTCGTTGTGACCAGGCTGAGAAGCAATAGAGAGTTGGTGCTGTTGTCCATGGACATCCTCCCGGAATAAGTGCCGGTGGGAATGCTTCCATTCAGCTGGCCCGTCCTGCCATTGATCACGCTGACCATCTGGTTATAGTTGCTCGAGTACAGGTTTCCGTTTGACTGATCGTATATTATATCAAACGGCTCGCCCCCCACGTTCAGGGTCCTGACCAGGGACATCGTGTGGGTGTTTATCACGGAAATGTTCTCCAGCAGATTCGTGACGTAAACGCACCCGGTTACGGGATCGAATGCAATTCCTGATTCGCCAAGGGTTGAGACTTCGGTGGAGTTTTCCTTGTGGTTCCCCTTGTAGACCGTGCCATTGTGCAGTGCCACGGTATACTTCACAAACGGCATTGCTTCTGGTTGATTCCCTCCACCTGCGGCTGACACAACAGGAGCCGAAGAGGCTGTTAGGAGAAAAGCGAGAACCAGCAACGGGAGAAGCCGGGAGTGCATCCATTTTTAACACGCCGACTTGGATGAAAAGTGTTTCCATGAGCGGGCAAATAGCTTTCAGATGTAGTCATCGAGCCTGTCTCCGTACATTATCCCGGAAACTTGGCCGATTTTCTCTTTCACGTCCTCGAATGTCTCACCCGTCACATTCACATGCCCGACCTTTCTCTTCCTCCTGACGCCATCCTTTGCATACCAGTAGTACCTGGTGCCCGGAATTGACAGGATCCTGGAGATACTCTCACGGTCAGGCTCCAGTCCCAGGATATTGATTATACCGCTGGGTACAAAAAGCTCGGGGGACGGGACAGGAAGCCCGGTAATCGCCCTTATGTGCTGTTCGAACTGGGAAATCGAAGAGCCATGAAGGGTGTGATGGCCAGTGTTGTGCACCCTAGGTGCAAACTCGTTTATTATGGGCCTGCCATTGGAAATATAGAATTCTATACCCATCACTCCCACGTAGTCCAGCTCTTTCATGAGCTTTTCAGCTATTGCGGTCATCCCGTGGTCTTCAACTGGGGCGGCATTGCTCACAAGGATTGCAGACCGGTTGTAGTTGTATGACGGGGGATGGTTTGTGAAGTTGCCCTCCCTGTCTCTGGAAGCAATCACAGATGCCTCATACTCATAATCGATGAACTCCTCAGTCACGTACTTACCTTCTGAAGTCGATTCCGGAATGGGCTCTCCCTCCTTCAGGAATGCTTGCCCTTTCCCGTCATATCCGCCTCCGGCAGACTTTATGACGCATTTGCCAAAACTTTTCCTTGATCTCTTGAGTTCTTCAAGGTTCTCTGATGTCTCGTATCTTGCAACCGGGAAACCGTTTTCCCTCAGGAAATCCTTCTCCCGCGACCTGTCCTTCTTGAGCATGACCGGTTTCACCGAGGGGAACAGCTTTCCTTTCTGTTCAGCATATTCCAGTGCCTCGCTTGATACATGCTCAAACTCGTATGTCACCACGTCGCACTTGTCGACGAATTCCCTGTACCTGTCCAGGGGAAAGTAGCCGTCTGATATTGCGGACGCGGGGCCTGTGCTCTTCCGATCGAGCACGAAATACCTGTTCTTGAGTTTCCTCCCCTCAAGAATCATCATCCACCCGAGCTGTCCTGATCCTATAATGCCAATGTCCATTGACGTTCAGTGCCTCCAGGTCAGTCCAGGTCGAGCCTGGTTTTCATTACTGTGTCTCTCTGCTTTTCCATGAACTCAGACATCTTTCTCCTGATGTCCTCATGCTTTATGGAGAGTATGCGAAGCGCCAGGAGTGCGGCATTCTTTGAGTTTCCTATTGCAACTGTTGCCACTGGCACTCCGGAAGGCATCTGTACAATTGAAAGAAGTGAGTCAAGGCCCTTGAGGTTGCGTGACGGAACCGGGACTCCAATTACAGGAAGAGTGGTCATTGAGGCTGTCATTCCTGGTAGATGCGCTGCGCCGCCAGCTCCGGCAATTATCACTTCCACTCCCCTGCCGGCTGCAGATGTCGCAAATTCATACATCAGCTGGGGAGTCCTGTGCGCTGAGACTATCTTTGCCTCGGTTTCAACGCCGAATTCCTTCAGGGTGGAAATGGCATCGCTCATGTGCTCATAATCAGATTTGCTCCCCATTATGACGGAGACGAGAGGCATGCTTCAAGATGCGCTTAATCAATAATAGATTTCGCCAGTCACCCTCAGTGCAGTGGTCAAAGGGCTGAGGTCATTGCCTTCTGCACTTCGCTGTCATAGAATCCAAGGAATTTCAGTCGGTCCGAAACTTTCTGACCATCTAGCTCCAGGTCCTCCAGCACATGCTTCTTGTGCATGAAAGGCTCAATCCCTTCCCTTATCCTGTCGCCAAGGATGGAAAAAACCCGGTCAGAGAGTTTCCTGAAGTTCTGCGCGGTGAGTATGTCCTCCCCGTCAAGCAGGAGTGAGGATATCTTCACCGGATTGGCGCGAAGCAGCTTTATTGAGGCGGCAAGCTTTGTGAGCGCTTCCCTCACGGCTGATGAATCCACATAGTTCTGCAGAGCGGGGTGTGAATTTATGTCAACGTTCTCCTGCTCGTCCTTGTACTCAATTGCGAAAACGGCCTGGTCTCCAGCGCCAGAAAGCACAAACCTGAACTCTGACCTGTTCTCGTCGTCCCTGAACACTGCTATTGTTGTTCCGTGGGCAAATTCAGCGCTCACTAGGAGGTAACTGTCCACCTTTTCCCTGTCAACAACTGTCTCCTTGGTAATCCATGAAGTAGACTGCCTTATGGGTATCCTCAGGCCCTTGTACAGGCCGGAGAAATAGAGTGGATCTTCCAGCAAATCTGTCTTGGCCGTGTTTAGGATGATGTCATATTCAATGTCCCCCTGGCACTGCACCTTTCTCACTGCCTGGTAGCCTCCGCTCACATACTTGACGTATGTTGCACTTTCGTCTATGGGAATGGGCTGTGAGAAAAGGAAGGACTCTATGCCCTTCTGGGCCTTCGTCACGTATGAGAGATTTGTCGACTCGATCTCGCCCTCACGTGCAAGAAATTCTGCGCTCAGCCTGTCCTTGTACTGGTCAAGTGCTTTTCTCACAAACTTGGAGATGGATTCGCTGGCCTGCTTGAAGGATTCCGAGGGGTTTTCCTCGAAATATTTCTTGAGAGGGTGCGTTATATCTTTCTGAAGTTCATCTACATCTGCAAGTTTCTCAGTCCTCCTGGAATTCAGCTCATCTATCTGCTTGGTGGACTGATCCTGCCTGTTTGAAAACAGCACCGCCTCGTAAAGATCCGTAATGACGCTCCTGAACAGTGCTTCATTGTCAAGAGTCTTCGACTGTGCGTCAGGAATCATCTGCCCCTATAGATCGAACTTCTTATTAAAATTGGACGCCAGTGGTTAAAGGATCAAAAAGCGCAATTCATGCCACCCATCCGCTATGCAGGGCAATCTGTGGCGATGGCAGCTGGGCCTGATCGTGCGCACATGCAACCTCCAGAATCACCAAAGCTTAAAGAGTCCATTGAATCTGGAGTGTACCACATTACAGGAGTCGAGGTCTGATGGATAGTCAAGACAGAAACTTGGATGAGTCCCTGGGTGAAGTTGTCCTGTCAGTAAAGTCCGTTATGCTGCTCTGCGGGAATTCAGTAGAGTGCCAGGACAAAGTACGGGAAAGGATCAAGACGATGCAGGACGATGAGGTTGAAGCCTTCATCGACCTATTCAAGCGGCCAAGGAAGAATGTCATACCACAGCTTGCCATGGCTGCGGGCGAAATAGTGCTGGCTTCAATGCTCCTCTTCCTTGGAATAGGCATACTTGCCCCGTCACTTGGAGGGTTCAACGGCCCGTCATCGCTTCTGGCCTATTTCGAATCCACCCAGATGTACCTGATCAATGCGCTCCCTTATTTCACCATAGTCCTCCTGGCCGATTTCATACTCTCCATAGTGCTTCTCTCAGCGGCCTTCTACGTGTTGCGTGAATCGGCCGATCTGATCACTAACTCTGGGCTGAGGTACAGATAGGACATGGCTGTAAGGAGGAGGCTCCTGAGGAAACTGGCATTCGCGTACAAGATCGCGGCAGCCGTTGTTGGGGCTGGAGTGACTTTCTTTGCTGCCGACTATATACTCGGAACCATAGCCGGATACTTTGTCAAGGGAGACATCGTCCTCTATGCGCCCATAGTCCTCCTTTCGTTCTTTGCCGCCCTTGTTACGGGGGTACAGCTGATATCATCCCTGACTGGCGCCCTCAAGGTGAAGTTCACGAGACCTGTAAGGAGATCCGTAAGCAGGCCCCTCCTGGGATTCTTCAGCGTCCTCTCCATAGGAATGGCGGCCACAATCGCCTCCCCTCTCTTTGTGCTGGTGCCCGAGAACATACTCCAGTACGAACTGGTTTCCATCGCATCGCTGGTCATTTCAGCCACTCTCTCCACCCTGATGGCAAAGAACTACGGGTCCATGTACAGGCATGCGTATGAGAAGAAACTGGACGCTGTTGGCGGCCCTTCATTTGTGCGAAGTGCGACGGGCGCAAAGAGTCTGAGATACTTCCTGACGAGGCTGTCCCTGTGGCTCGCCAATACGGCCCTCGCTGCTTACTCCGCACTGCTATTCAGCAGTTTCGATTTTCAGATTTTTCCGGGTGTCCTCAGGGGCTTCTCCATCGGAGGGTTCGAGATCAACATCGTGGTCGTATCAGTGATCGGGCTGTTCGGCTTCTGGTTCGTCATGAACGCATTCTTCGAGAAGCGCTACATAAGGCTGATCGGGTTCGTCCAGGTTTTCCTTGTGCTGATCCTTGCCGGCATCATGATAAGCCAGACAGTCCTCCTGGGAAACGTTACCGGCTGGAAACTTGGCGGCCTTCTGCCTGTGCCATCCAACTGGCCTGTGGACCTCATTGTGAATGTGGGTTACGTCTACCTACTGTTCTTCGGCTTCCAGGAGATCCAGAGCGTCGAGAAAGAGGCAATGCCCGAGGTTGAAATCAACCTGTTCAACTGGAAGAAATTCAGGATCACGAAGGACAACTACCTCCCCCTTACGATGGTGCTTGCAGTATCCGTCGGTTCTGCCGTCGAGATCTTCTACGCCATAGCGGTCCTTTCAGCCCATCCAAGCCAGCAGATTGTGGACCAGGCATCTATACCCGCAGTGACAATCTCAAGGCTTTTCCTGGGAAACACAGGTGCCCTTGCCATGTCAATAGCCTTCCTGATATCAACGGTAGGAACATTCGTCACCGCCTTTGTAGCCTCATCCAGGCACCTGAGGTCCCTGGGAGAGGACGGATTCCTGCCGCAGTCAATAACTTCCGCTTCATGGCTGTTCAGCATTGTGTTCATCGGGATCCTGTCACTGGCAGGCCAGAATTTCCTGGTTAGCATCGTGGACTTCATGGCCCTCTTCAGCCTGGCGCTGATAAACATGGCGCCACTGTGGCTCAGGAAGGCCAGAATAAGGACCCTCCGCAGGTCTGACGCGCTGCCTCTCTTTGTTGCGCTCTTCTCGCTGATGACTGCCGCAGGAGAGTACTTTGTAACCCCGTCTGTTGTGCTCTTCGGAATTTTGGCGCTTGTCTTTGGGTACCTGATTTATGACCTGTTCAGGCTTGGCTCCCTGGGACTTCAGGTCTTTACCATACTTTTCGACCTGGTGGCCTTCCTCTCATATTCGATCACCACCACAACTGCCTCGGTACCTGAGGTTCCGTACATAGCACTCCAGGCCTTCATAACAATCCCGCACACCTACCTGTTCCAGGCAGTGCTCGTTCTCGGGCCCATACTAATTGCGGAAAACCTCTTCATAGACGTTTTCATCCTGAAACGGACCGGCGTGATCAGCAAGTGACCGGGGCTCAACGACAGATTGCGTCCAGCCCATCACAGCTGTCCAGAGTTCCCGAGGAGGCCTTCCTTATCCTGTTCATTATGGCGAGGCCTACTCCCCTTTCCTGGAATGCCTGTATGATGCCGCACCTAGCACCTGACTTGTCAAGCTTCCTGAAAGACGGGAAAAGGTTCCTCGCAATCGAGTAAAGGTCTTTTCCCGAGCCCAGCGAGATTCCACCTCCCCTGGAAGATATCCACTCATCGCTTCCAATGAGGACTGCTCCACGCTCGATGCATTCCTTCAGGCGGCTGTCGCATTCTTCTGCGGTGTCCATAATGTAAAGATCCCTGTCCGGGGAGTAGTGCTTGTACTTCATCCCGGGGGTTATGGCTGTGGATGATTCTGACAGGCCCCGGGCATTCCTGCTGATCTCGACCCTGCCAAAGTGCTTTGCGAGCTCATCCTGATCGAAAGCACCGGGGCGCATGAGTTCCACCGGATGCCTTAACGTGTTGATGATTGTGGATTCAATACCGAAGAAGGTCGGTCCAGCGTCCACGATCATGTCTACCCTTCCGTCCAGCTCTTCTATGGCCTCAGAGGAGTCCACAATGCTGGGCCTTGTGGCAATGTTGGCGCTGGGGGCAGCCACCGGGACACCGGCCAGCTTTATTATTCCAAGTGCCACAGGATTGGCGGGCATTCTGACTGCAACCGTCTCAAGGCCTGCAGCCACGTTGTCAGGGATCCTGCCGCAACTCCTGGCCAGAACCGTAAGCGGGCCAGGCCATATAGTGCTCAGCGATCGCTCAAGATTCCGGTCGACGCCGATGCATATCTCACGGAACTGCTCCATGCTGTCCACATGCACTATCAAGGGGTTGTCTGCTGGCCTCTTCTTGGCCCGGAAAATGCCGTCGCATGCCTCGGATGAGAGCGCATTGGCTCCCAGGCCGTACACTGTTTCGGTTGGGAACACTACTGTTCCACCGTTCCGTATGATAGAGGCCGCTTCCCTCAGTACGCCTGCGTCAGGGCTTACCTGATCTGTCTTCCGCACTACGGTCATTGTAAGCTGGCAGATATCCTGAATTGGATGTTAAGAATTGCCAGTCTGACCAGTGCCTGCCGGTTCATGGTGGAGTGATGCTGTCTCTTTCCCGGCAATGCTTCTTTCCCGGCTGAGACTGAGTGATATGCAGAAAAGCGCGACAACAGGGGCTGTATTGAGATCAGTGCTATAGAACCCGAATACGCCGAAATCCTGCCCGACAACCCATGTGAAAGCAGCCAGGATCAGTGTTGCCGGAACGGCAATGCCGGGCTTGAAGACCCAGAGAGCGGAGACTGCAGAGAGCAAGGCAATAAAGATCAGATTCCAGGGTACCCACTGAATAGAGAGCACATGCTGGAAGAATGCCATGAAAGGGACCATGAATCCAGGCTGGGGATTCACGCTCAGCCCCGAGGGAATAAGGCCAAGTGCACCGGAGGTCCAGAACCCACTTGAAGGAAGAGCCTGGATAATTGCAGATAGTGCGAATATAATGGACATCGCAGCAATTGCGGTTCTTCTTGCTGCAACCTCAGGCATACTGGCAATGAGAATTGCTGAACCCACGGCGTAGAGAAGAGCGGACCCGGGAAATCCAGTGATAAATGATGATCCTCCGGACAGTATTCCACCCATTCCCTCTCCCGCAATCCATAGTCCCATGCTCCAGAACAGCGAGACAGCAGCCACCAGTTTCACGCTCCTGCGTGAGGCCAGGGTAAGGAGTGCCATTCCAATAAATATCTGGAAAGCTCCTGACGCAGCATTGAGAAGTACCTCATGGCCTGACCACAGGTATACGAGATGCTGCATGGCGGGAGCCAGGGGCGAGGGGAGTGATGATTCAGATGAATGCAGCACGAACTGCCCAAAGCCGAAAGCCATCTGAGGCTGCAGCTGCAGGACTCCATCGACTATCCACAGGACACCAAGACCTCTTGCAATGAAACGCCTGATCCCGGAAATCCCGTCATTGTGTCCCTTTTCCATCTCCTTGAGGGCATAGAGCCCTGCGGCCAGGATCAATAGGAAAATCCCGGAGTACAGGTAAAGCGATTCCACCAGACGAAGAGGGAGGATGTAGAATGAGAAGTCGGCAGAATAAAGGAAGGCAGCCAGGGCCAGAATCGGGACTGCCAGCATTGCAAGCCTGACCGGACCCCTAAATTCATATTGCATACCAGAAAAATCCTCCTTTAGAGAAATATCGTGAGCCTAATATGTTAGGGAAACAAGGCAAGGCAATGCTCTAGAGGAGCCGTTGCAGGCATCCAGCAAGAACCTGCCATTGGCCGCAAGGGGATTGGCCGCATCAGAGTTATATCCGCTTCCCGTATATGCAGAAGATTCCTATGAAGTTCAAGAGCTATGACCTCAAGATAAAGATTGACGGCAAGGAGAAGACTTTTGCCG
>JBJKRS010000045.1:0-15349 GCA_046704525.1 Thermoplasmataceae archaeon | reverse complement strand
AATGATGGTACCAGTTGTGGTCGTCATGGGAGGAACATTTGCCTTTTCAGCATGGTCTGGAGCCGCAAATGCTTTCTTCGGACAGTCTGCTGCAACTGTAGGATATACGGAAACTCTTTCGTTCGATAACACGAACGCGATGTACAACAACCTGTCGATAGCATATGACGGTGGACAGACCCTATCACCGGTTAACATGAACACAGCAGGACAGCAGTTGGACTCTGTATCAGGCGGAGCCTCTTCTACATTGAATGTATACGCAAATGTGACTAACCTGGTTCCAGGGCAGTACGTTCACTTCACAGTGACAATAACAAACACTGCAACTGCGACCCTGAATGTAAGCTCTATAGGATGGCAGGGTGGCCAGGCATACAACGGGAACAACCAGCCAATATCACCAAGCCAGCCAATCTCTTCCCTGCAGCCGCCAGTCGGGCAGGCTTATCTGAACAGCGTGGTCCAGAATGGAATAGGAGTCTCTGGTGGAACTGGTCTGATATACCTGTTCAACGCATCGACGACTTCCTCAACACCTGGATACCTGCACCCCGGAGACTCACTCTCATATGATGTCTATGCAATTCTCCCAGAAGTTGCGAGTGCATCACTAGCTGGAAGTTCATTCCACTTTGAGATTGACATACCAGTGAGCACAGTCCAGTAAGGCTTGGGAATTTATTCCCTATTTTTTTATTTTTATTTGCGTTTAAAGTATCTAATCTGAGTTTTTAGTATATAACCCTATTGAATCTGTGGTATCTACCACACATTCTACAATCATCTAATAAAATTCTGAATTGGTCAGTTAAGGTGACAATATGAACAAGAAATTGTTTGCTCTAATGATGGTACCAGTTGTGGTCGTCATGGGAGGAACATTTGCCTTTTCAGCATGGTCTGGAGCCGCAAATGCTTTCTTCGGACAGTCTGCTGCTACCATCAGTTATGAAGAATCCCTGTCTTTCGAGGGGACAAACGCTGTTCATAACCCTCTGACAATTGGTTATGACGGCCATGGGAGCCTTACAGGAGTTACTTCAGCCACGAGTGCCCAGCAGCTAGACAATGTCCATGGAGGTGCAGCCTCAGTGATCAACGTCTACCTCAACGTCTCTTACCTGGTTCCAGGTCAGTATGCCGACTTCAGGGTCGTGTTCACGAACCACGGCAGTGCAGTGATGAATGTAAGCAGCTTCCAATACGGATCAGCTCAGATCTACAACGGCAACGGACAGAGCCTTGGAAGCCCAGTATCCATTTCCCAGCTCCAGCCACCAGTGGGCCCTTCGTACCTTACAAAGGTGACACAGGACAACCTGCTCGGAACCAACATGCTTTACCTCTGGAATGCAACATCTGACTCTTCAACGCCGGGATATCTGCAGCCTGGGCAGTCACTCAGCTACGACATGTATGCAATCCTTCCAGCTGGTGCAGGGACAAACATGCAGGGGATAAACTTCTATCTTGAAGTGTCGATTCCAGTGAGCACGGTAGATTGAACACCCCAACACCCATTTTTTATTTTTTTAAATGGTTCCAATACGACATACCCAAGGGAATATTTGATAACCGATTGTTTGTATACAATCCAGGAGATTGAGAAGAACAAGAGTGATCTTAAGTGAAAAATAAGCTGTTCGCTCTGGTAATGGTCCCGGTTCTGGTGGTCATGGGAGGCACATACGCCTTTTCAGCATGGTCAGGGACAGCTAATGCCTTTTTTGGCCAGTCTGCAGCAACAGTTTCTTTCACGGAATCAATCAGCTTCAATTCTACAAACGCGGCAATGACTCCTCTATCTATAGACAATGGCCATCACACATTTGACAACATAGTCAGGGGTTCCGCGCCATTTAGCGTTGGCAAAGCAGCTGGGGGAGCATCAGCTACACTCAACCTCTATGCAAACGTTACCAATCTAGTGCCAGGAGACTGGGTAAGCTTTACGGTGATGGTCAACAACACAGGTACTGCTACGCTCAACGTCAGCCATCTTTATGCTGGCAATGCAATCATCAACGGCAAAGGCGATTTCTATTCCAACCTGATCCAGATTTCCACCCTATTTCCGCCCATAAGCAAGAGTTTTCTCAACGGATTAGTTTCCGGAGACATACCGGGAAACATTGCGCTCTTTGGTCCTCTTACTGTCGTGACAGCCAGTACTAGCAGCAACAATCCAGGCTACATATCCGGCGGGCAGCATGTGTCATACAACGTTTACATTATACTGCCGTCCAACACTCCCTCTTACATTGCAGGATGTTCCAGCGATCTGCTTGAAATATCACTCCCCATAAGCGTGGCCGACTGACCAGCAACTTCGTACGTATTGAGCAGTTGCAGCTCATGGAATTCCTAGTGCCGGGTTATAAGAAATTCTTTTATCAGAAAGAAGACTATATTTTTGATACTAAATGAGAATCATTATAGCGGGGGGATCTGGACTTATAGGAAAGCGGCTCGCTAAATACCTCGAGGCGGAAAACCATACAGTACTTATTCTCACAAGACAGGCCCAGAACGGTGATGTTAATGGGCGGAGCTACATAAAGTGGAAGGCCACGCCTGATGACCTTTCCTGGGTTGAAGCTGCCGGAGATGTGGATGCAGTGTACAATCTGAGCGGAAGATCCATTTCAGACAAGTGGACTGATGAGGTAAAAAAGTCGCTCGAATCCAGCAGAATCGAATCCACCCGTGCAATAGCAGAGGGCGTGAAGAAGATGAAGGAGCCGCCCAAGGTCCTGGTCAATGCAAGTGCAATCGGCTATTACGGCTCAAGGGAAGACGAGGTACTGAATGAGCAGTCATCTTCTGGGAACGATTTCTTCTCCCGCCTCTGTTCCAACTGGGAAAGTGAGGCTGACAAGGCATCCGAATCCGTTGGCAGGGTAGTCAAGACCAGAACAGGAATTGTACTGGATGCTGAGGAGGGGGCGTTGCCACAGATAGTTGCACCATTAAGGAGGGGCCTGGGCTCGCGGCTGGGAAGCGGCAGGCAGTGGGTCTCTTGGGTGCATGCAGATGATGTTGCAAGTGCAATGAAATACCTCCTGACCAGTGAACTTGAAGGACCGGTCAATGTCACCTCTCCCAACCCAGTCATAAACAAGGAATTCATGAAGGCTGTGGCGAATGCCATCGGCAAGAGGGCCTGGATGCCTGCGCCAGCTGGAGTGCTAAGGGCGACTCTTGGTGAGATGGCGGATTACCTGCTGCTATCTAGCCAGCGGGTGGTACCTTCCAGGCTCCAGGAGGCAGGCTTCAAGTTCGGGCATCCCGACCTTGCTGAAGCATTGAAGTCCATCCTTTCATGACGGCACAGGAGATCAGAGCATATACCTTATCTCAGTTGTATCCGACGGATATGCGAAGGGATAGTTCTTCAGGTCAGATGCCGGAATCCCGTATCTTATGGCAAGAGAGAGCATATTGATGGATTCCTCGCAATTGTCACCAAGGATGTGAGCCCCCAGAACCTCATCAGACTCCTCATCAAGGATCAGCTTGTAACCCGTGTTCTCCAGACCCTTCCTCCTGGAGTTGTACCAGCCGGATGAATCTCCCGAGTTTATCTTCACCTTCCTTCCTGATTCCCTTGCCTCTTTTTCCGAAAGCCCCACTCGGGCAAGGGGAGGAGAGGAGAAAACCACAGTGGGAATACCCCTGTAGTCCGGCTTCCTAGTGTTCCCATGAATGATATTGTAGCCAGCAGCCTCACCTTCTATGTTTGCAACAGGCGTCAGTTTGTCTCCAGGAGTTGAGGCAGAGTCGCCTGCGGAGTAAACGCCCGGGTTTGTGGTGCTTTGCATGTATTCATTGACCAACACTCCTTGGCTGTCCTTTTTCACCCCGCCCTTCTCAAGATCCATGTCCTCAATGTTTGCGGTCCTGCCAGAGCCATGGACAACAAGATCGCACTCTATTGCCCCGTCACCCCCACCCGATTTGTACGCCACTGAATATGAATCGCCGCTCTTCCTTATCTCCTTCACACTGTGGGACAGAAGAACCTTAACTCCCTGCTTCTCTAGATTTTCCCTGACCCTGCGCGCCAGCTCTGGCTCGAAGTTCTTCAGCACTTCCTCGCCACGATGAATTATAGTGGTTTCAGAGCCAGCTCTGGAGGCTATCCCGGCAAACTCTACTGATATGTACCCTCCGCCAACGAAGACAATTCTCCTGGGGAGGTTCTCCAGATCCAGAAAGGTCTCGTTGTCAGCCATGTGTTCCTGACCCGGAATTCCCAGATCAGCTGCTCTGGCTCCGGAGGCTATCAGTATTTTTGAGGCATTGAGCACGTCATCGCCGACCTTGAGCTTTCCCTTACCAATGAAGCTCGCCCTTCCATGTATGGCAGTGATTCCGGCATTTTCCAGTGCGCCTTCAATTCCCTTCACCATGGGTTCTGTGAAAGTACGCTTGAACTCAACCATTCGTTTCCACAGCAGGTTGACCGTCCCTGAACTCAGCCCGTGCTTCGAGTTCCTGTCAACAGATCTGGCACTCTCAGCTATTCCGTAAAGGACCTTCTTCGGGTCACACCCCCTAAGGGCACATGTTCCACCGAATGGTTTGGAATCCACGACTGCTGTGCTCAAGCCGTGTGAACTGCAGTAGAATGCTGCACTCATGGCTGCTGAACCTGAACCAATAATCACCAGATCAAACGTCTTTTCCATTATTACACCCTGCCTCAGCGTTGCTATTTCATCAGGCAATAAATATGTGGTGGGGGCAGCATTCTCGAACCGGAGGCAGATAGGCGAGTGTAATGCTCCAGCCGCTATGGCATTGCGGCAAGAATTTAAATAATCTCAAGCAGTCAATGGGGCATGCCCAATACCCAGAGTTTCTGGGATCAGATCAACACCGACAGTGCATTCCAGATCACCTCTCTTGCAGAGAGCTATCTTGATCTGCTCAGGAGCGCCAAGACAGAGTGGGAGTCCCGGGACTATCTGATAAGGAAGCTTTTCAATTACAGGTTCGTAGAGCTCCAGAGAATCATCAGGCCCGCCAGGGGAACCGGTTTTATCATCGAACTGGATGATTCCTGCTTTGCAGCTGGAGTATTTGGACGAACGGACATAACCAAGAGAGGCTTGAGCATTATCACATGCCCTCTGTTCGACAGGTCTGTCACAATAAAAACAGCTTCAACGACCTCCGCCCAGGAAGGTGGCACTGCTGGAATGCGTTTCACCCCTGCCAATGAACTTCCATGGCCTGCGTGGGGAGGAATAAACGTGTCTCTGCACATCAGGGCCGGAAAAGAACAGGGACGCATCAGGACGATTGTGTCGGGGGAATCCAAGAAGGACTCAAGCTATGTCATCCTGAAGCAGCGTGGAGCTTCCACTGCCAAGGGCAAGGGCAGAACCGATCACTACAATCTGCTCACAGGCTTGGAAGGAGGCAGGAGCCACAAGGGCACAGGTTATCCTGAGGACTTCCTGAACGCTTTGGGCATTGGCGAGAAGGAGCTCGAGTCTTCTGAAATCTCGCTGGTCCCCACGGACCAGCCAGGGGAACTTGGCGTTGACAGGTCCATGGTGCAGGGATTCGGGGCATACGAATGGGCTGCAGCATTCGGCGCCCTCAAGACAGTTACAGATCTCACAGCCCCGGAGGACACTACTGTAGTGATATTCCAGTCTACAAGGGATTCGAAACCCGGGAGAAAACACATGGAATCCATATTCAGGAGGGTCGTGGAGCAGATAGCCAGGGCTTTCATACAGGACCCGAGCTCTGAGGACCTGAGGGAGGTCATTCGATTCAGCCGGATTATGGATTATACTGGCTTGGCCCGCAAGTCAAGCAGCGAGGATTCTGGCGAATCCGGCGCTAAGGCAATTCCTGTGGGCCTCGGGCCAACAGTCGGAATATTCCCTCAGGGGCCAAAGGATGCCGATTCCACAAGGATGCTGAACGAAATGGTCGAACGGCTTTCAGGAGAAGGTATACCTCACATGGATCTGCCGCGGGGATACGACTTCATGAAATCAGACACGGCAGGCTCCGTCTTCTCGAAATCTGTTGCCCAATCCATTGCAATTTCCATTTCCGAGGTTCCAAACGAAGGCGTTAGGAGCATAATCTCAAAGCTCGATCTCTGGGCTCTTTACCGTGTAATGCTCGTTTTCCTGACTGTATGACCGGTATCCATCCTAATTTATAACTATTAAAATTTATAAGGCTAGAAACAATCGTTGTGACTGAATGGGGATAAGGGAGACCTATGTGGATAATCTTAGAAAATTCAACTTCAAGATTACCCCACAGAGGATTGAAGTCATAAAGTTCCTTGAAGAGGGGAGTTACGACCACTTCACTGCCGAAGATGTCTTCAACAGTGTAAGGCAGAAGGAGCCAACAATTACCCTGGCAACAGTATACAACATTCTCAGGGCCCTCAGGGAGTCCGGGAACATAAACTCATTCGAGGTACGTGGCAAGACCTGGTTCGAGACCAACATGGATTTTCACGGAAACCTGGTATGCGACAGTTGCGGCAGGATCATAGACGTGCCGGTGGATCCCCAGAAGTTTTCCGACCTTCCATCATCTTCCGGATATACAATAAAGAGCGCCAGCCTTGTCATGAGGGGACTTTGCTCAGAATGCAGCAACGCGTCTTCATGACCTCTCCCGGCAAGCCATATTTTCAGGCTCCTTCTAGCAGTGCCGAATAAACATCCAGTGCACTTCGGTTCTGTGCAACATCATGCACTCTCAGGATGTCCACTCCTTGGCTTGCCATAAATATAGAGGAGGCAACTGTTCCCCCGAGCCGCTCTTCTACCGTTTTTCCGGTGAGCCTGCCTATGAAGCTTTTTCTGGATGCTCCGACAAGCAGGGGAAAGCCGAGGTTCAGGCATCCAATGTTCCTGATGATGTCAAGGTTGCCAGCCAGGCCTTTCCCGAAGCCAACTCCCGGGTCAAGGATAATTCGCGAATCACTTATTCCTGCCTGAACGAGATCTGCTGCCTTCTTCTGGAAGAACATGCTGAGCTCCATGATGAGGTCATCGTATGAAGTAACGTTCTGCATCGTACCCGGCTCACCCTTCATGTGCATGACTATGCAGTGAAGCCCGTTCTCTTCGGCAATGCGAACCATCTCGGGATTCCTGAAGCCTGACACATCATTCAGGTATTTTATGCCAAACTGGGTTGCGAACTCTGCGGTTTTCGGGTTCTTCGTGTCCACCGAGACTGGTACTTTATAGTTCTGGGTGATGTATTCAAGCACCGGCCTTATCCTGCTGATTTCCTCATCCGGTGAAACTGGCGAGCTTCCCGGTCGGGTGCTCTCCCCGCCTATGTCTACAATATCTGGTTTTTCGCCCATTACCCTGTCTATCCTTTCCGGAAGATTCCCATGGATTCTAGAGCCGGGAAAGAAAGAATCAGGAGTTGCATTGATCACTCCCATCAGTCTTGGCATCCGGGTGATTCTGGAAGCCTTGGAAAACAGTGATGAGGAAACTCTGCGCGCGATCTCTTCCTGAAGGATCCCCTGCTCAACCATGAAGTCCCTATATTCCTCGGCTGTCATTTCCACAATGTCCTTCAGCCATCGATCACCGGCAATACAGGTGGCAGTTTCATCTCCTTCAGGGCGTTTTTCAGTTCTCGTGAAGACTTCGAAAGTCAGAGATTGGCTGGGCTCAGCGGCGCACACTGTTTGCTGAATCCGCGAGGGAAATATCACGACATCGGGCACCCGGCAACATGCGAACAAACCTTAAAACTATGGCCCATTTCGGATACCGGAGCAATCTTCTAGGAAAGTGAGGTGGTCAAAGACATCAACACTATTCCTCACAGGGTTTGCCTCTAATCTAAATTATTCCTTACAGTTATGACTAAAGCTTAAATCCCAAGTTTCAGTATATATAGGCTGTAAAGGACACATGCATGAAAGATATATCGATAAAATCTGGAAAACAGCGAAGAAAAGCTAGACTTATTAATGTCAAGACAATTAAGGTGATCCAAGCGAGACAAAGTCCTCGATGATAACTATGAAATACAACACAGTATCTACGAATCTCGAACAAGCGCCGAGGAATTTCACCACTCTGGATGAACTCTCAAAGGCAATAGGCACAGGTCTGAGCTTGCAACAGCGAAGAATGAGCCAGGAGGAGTCCGAAGAGGCTGCAGAGCATCTCATAAACTTCTTTGGCTACAATGACAGGGTCATTGATAACATGCTTGAGCCTGAGGACAGGGACGCATTCTATACAATGGAAGATATTGGTGTCCTGCAGACCGAGCGGGAAGAGACCACCCTGTATGATGGCAGGGAGTGGAGAATTCACTACTGGATTCTCAATGTTAACAAGATAATTGAACTCTCAAACATGAGAGTGATAGAAACAAGACGAGACCTGGATGCCGAGTCCCAGATTTATGATGAAATACCAGATGAATACTGGAATCCAAACTAGGTGTAGGTTTTGCACATAGCCATTCTCGACAAGGAGAAGTGCCATCCGAAGAAATGCAACCACGAATGCCAGTACAATTGCCCTCCTGTGAGAAGCGGCACCCCGACAATCGATTTTCCAGACAAGGACGGCCAGCCGGTAATTAGCGAACCTCTGTGCATAGGTTGCGGTATATGTGTCAAGAGGTGCCCATACGGCGCCATCAAGATTATAACCGTTCCAGACGAGTTGAACAAGTACATAGTGCACCAGTACGGGCTCGATGCCTTCCGCATATATTCACTGCCCACTCTGCAGGAAGGAAAGGTAACCGCCATTCTGGGGCAGAACGGAATGGGCAAGACCACTACGATGAACATACTCGCCGGAATAACCGTACCGAATTTCGGGGAATACGAGTCGCCCGGAGGAAAGGAGGAAGTTCTCGACCGATACGCGGGCTCCGTTATGGGAACTTATTTCAGGGGCCTTTATGACGGTGAAAAGAAAGCTGTGCTGAAGAACCAGTATGTTGACAAGATACCGTCGGTAGTGAAGGGGACAATTTCAGAGGTCCTGAAGAGAAACGATGTATCCGGAAAATTTGACACAGTGGTTTCTGACCTTGGCATGGAATCGTCACTCGACAAGGAAGTATCAGTCTGCTCGGGAGGTGAACTCCAGAAGCTTGCCATTGCAACAACTCTGCTGAAGGATGCAGACATATACCTCTTTGATGAAATGTCATCCTATCTTGACATTGGGGAGAGGATCAGGGTGGCAAACATCATCCAGAAGCTCGCCAGGGAGAAAACCGTGATGATAGTTGAGCACGATCTGGCCATCCTGGACTGGCTTGCGGACGTCGTCCACCTTGTATACGGCGAGAGCGGCGCATATGGCGTAATCACAGAGCAGAGGACCAGCAACAGGGCAATAAACTCATTCCTGTCCGGCTACCTCAGGGAGGAGAATGTCCGAATCAGGCCAAACGAGATCAAGTTCCAGGCCAGGTCCCACAAGAGGAGTGAAGAGACCATGGCAATATCAAGCTGGGGGGACATGGAGAAGGAACTTGGCACCTTCAGCCTGAAGGTCAACAGCGGCAGGATCGATTCCTCCCAGATCATAGGGGTGCTGGGAAAGAATGCCCTGGGGAAGACGACATTCATGAAGCTCCTTGCAGGAGCAATCAAGCCGGACAAGGGTGAGATGGAGATGACCACAAAGGTCGCATACAAGCCACAGTACATATCCACGGATTTCGAGGGAACTGTCAGCGATCTCATATACGCATCCCTGAAGGACAGGGTGACAGACCCCTTTGTCAACAATGAGATCATTCACCCTCTTGACATTCAGGACATCATGGAAACTGACGTGGAGGACCTATCCGGCGGAGAGCTGCAGAGGCTGTCCATCGCACTGACACTTGCAAGGGACGCCGACGTTTACCTTCTCGATGAGCCATCGGCACACCTTGACAGCTCATACAGGATGGATGCAGCGAAGGTCATAAGGCGCGTCATGGAGAACAACAGGAAAAGCGCCATAGTGGTTGACCATGATGTGTATTTCATAGACCTGATCTCTGACAGCCTCATGGTGTTCACCGGAGAGCAGGGCAAAATGGGCGAATCCTTCGGCCCAACTGACATGAAGACAGGAATGAACAGGTTCCTGAAAGATCTTGGAATCACATTCAGGCGCGACAAGACCACGAACCGCCCCAGGATCAACAAGCCAGAAAGCAGCCTTGACAGGATGCAGAAGGAATCTGGAAACTATTACTATTCTGAATAGAAAGGATTTTCAGTCGCTGGGTTCCCGAAAACAGTTTAAGCGGTTCCCGTATCCAAGTTCAGGATGTACAATTTAGGCGTACTGCTTGCTGCCCTTGGTATTACACTACTTGAGATGTCTGAAGCTTCTGCAGTCGGGCTGACTCTCTACGGGGATTCCGGCAGGAGGTCTGCTTTCGGGGCGGTGGCACTTGGGTCGCTGATTGTCCTGGCTATAACGGGAACCGTCGGTGGGCTCATAGAGCGCTTCCCTCTTTTCTATGTCAGGATTGTATCCGCAACCCTCCTTCTGTACTTCGGCCTCAGGCTGGTGAGGAGCTCAAGGAGGTCCATGAAGTTCCAGCGTTTCGGTTTTCCAGGAAAGAAAGGGCACCAGGAGGAGAAGGGTGTACTTTCAACGGGATTTTCCGTGGGCGCTGTTGAGGCATTTGAAGCTGCAATCGTTCTTGTTGCGCTCTTCCCTGAAGGCTACTATTCCACCCTCGTGGGACTCGGGATCGGAGTTGCAATTGTGGTAGTGGCTGCATACATCCTCAAGTCCAAGGTCAGGAAGGTAAAGCAGGCAAACATGAAGGTTGCAGTATCCGCTCTCCTGCTGACTTTTTCAGCATTCTGGTATGCAGAGTCATTCAGGAACATAAGCGACTTCCTGCTTCTGCCCATATTTGCGGTATTTGTTGCAGTGGTCTATTTTGCCGCAACCTACAGGCTCAGTGCGCCCGAGGGCGTCAGCACGCAATGAGTCTGGGTTTCAGCCTTATGGGCCATAGGTACCCCTCTTCCAGCATTCTATATATGAGTAACACCGATATGGCACGGGCCGGATGGGTCTGTTCTTCCAAGGGGGCATTCGGCACATGAAATTCGGAGATAACAATGGAACTGCTTCACAGGGACGGGCTCGCCAGAATCGGCAAATTCAGAACCAGGCATGGAAACATTGAGACACCTGCGGTGCTCCCGGTCATAAATCCGAACAGGATCACAGTCTCACCTGAGGAGATGAAGTCATTCGGAGCCCAGGGCATCATCACCAACAGCTACATCATAAGGAGGACCGATTCACTCAGGGAGAAGGCCCTGAAACATGGGGTCCACAGCCTCATATCCTATGACGGCCCGATTATGACAGACTCAGGGACCTTCCAGAGCTACGTATACGGAGATGTGGAATTCACAAATGCTGAAATAGTGGATTTCCAGAGAAGCATTGGCAGCGACATAATGACTATCCTGGACATATTCTCAAAACCAGAAGACACTTATGATCAGGCAAAGCACGGTGTGGAAGAGACATACAGGCGGATGCTCGAGATAGAGGTGGGAGAAGACGAGATCATTGCGGGCCCAGTCCAGGGGGGCATATACGGTGATCTTAGGGAAAAGGCGGCAAAACTCATGAGTTCCACCAAGGCCGGATATCTGCCCATTGGGGGGGTGGTTCCGCTTCTTGAGTCATATCAGTATGACCGGCTCGCCGACATCATCATAACTTCAAAGACAAACTCTGATTTTTCCAAGCCTGTGCACCTCTTTGGAGGGGGGCACCCGATGTTCATGGCCATGTCTGTCCTCCTGGGGGTGGATTTCTTTGACTCCGCTTCCTATGTGAAATATGCAAGGGGAGGTAGGATGCTTTTCCCCGACGGCACACGTGATCTTGTAAAGCTCAGGACCCTGCCGACATGGAGCCCGATTTACGGAAAATATACAGTCAAGGAACTCCTGGATGCAGATGAAGACGAGAGGACAGGTGCACTGGCAAGGCACAACCTTGCTGCAATTTTCATGGAACTCAACGAGATAAAGGAGAGAATTTTCGAGAACACCCTCTGGCAGTATGCGGAATCCAGGGCAAGGGCCCACCCGTACCTCTTCAGGGCATTCAGGCGCATACTGGAGAGGGGCAGGGACATACTCCCCTATGAGCCGCTGTACCGGAAAGCATCGTTCCAGTACTACGACAGCTATTCCAACGCCCATCCGTCAATGCTGCGCATGCAGGATTTCACAGAAAGGTTCCTTTCCAACCCTCCAAAGGACACCATGATTCTGCCTGAGGGCTCACGAAATCCAGGAAGGAGGGACATGAACGTGATCCATGACCTCTATGAAAAGAGGGATGTCAATCTCGTAGTGCCGTGGTGCAACACCTATGTTCCGGTCGAGCTGGAGGACACATACCCCATCGAGCAGATAATATCCTCTGATATTGCAGATGAAGGCATAGCCGCCACGTCACTGGCTGCCCTTGAAAAGGCGTGTAGAGGGAAAAATGTCGTGATGAAGAAGGGCACAGGATCCACTGAGGATTTTCCCCATAGAGAGCGGGTCTTCAACCTATGCAAGATAAGGGCGGTGGCAGATCTTCAGTTTGGGAAGGGAGCTGGTGATGCACTCTTTCCGGACAATTCAAGGATCGTGGTATCAAGAGCGACAGGCAGGCTTAGGAACGTGTTTGCAGGGGAGGACATGGTTGCAACCATGCGTGCGCAGGACGGCTTCTTCACTCTCACAGTTGAAGGTGGAAGAAGGCTCAGGGACAAATTCCCTTCGCCGCTCCTCAGGGTGATTGTGACAGATGACAGTGCTGAATACAACTCAAAGGGCTTCAACGTATTCTTCAAGTTCATAACGGGTCATGACCAGGGAATCATGGCTTCAAACGAGACGCTTGTGGTGAACAGCAGGGACGAAGTCGTGGCAGTCGGAAGGTCAACCGTTTCCGGAAGGGAAATGAATGATTACAGGAGCGGTGTAGCGGTCAAGATACACCACAGCATAAGCAGTGTCAGGGACTCCCCTGACCAGTGAGCCTTCTTTTCCGTGCCAGGTACTTGTCGAAAGTCGTCACGAACATGGCAAGCACCATGATCCCTCCGCCTACGAGTCCCAGGACTCCCAGCACCTCGTGGTTGATCAGGACTGACGTGACTGCAGCGAAGATTGGCTCACCCACAAAAATCACTCCCGCTGTCGTGGGTTCGACAAAGATGAGCGCCTTTGTATTTATGTAGTATCCGAAGACGCCGGCAAAGGCTGCAGTGAAGAGGATGGTGAAGATCACGTAGTAGTTCAGCACCTCGTGGGCCTGGGGGTATGTTGGTATGAAAATGGTTGACAGAACACCAACAGCCAGGATCTGGTAAAAGGTGAACACAGTCGAGTCAAGGTTTTTCGAGTGTTTTGAAACGTAGGCGATCTGGAAGGCATAACCGATGGCGCATATCAGTGTCAGGATGTCTCCGAGCTGGACAGTGGAGTTCTCCAGGTTCGCTGCAGACATTATTATGAGACCGGCAAAGGCCATCCCTGAAGCCAGTGTGTCAGTCCTGGTGATCTTTCTCCTGAGGTAGAAATATGAGATCACAGGTATGAGGACGACATAGGTCCCGGTGATGATTCCGGATTTTGCCGCTGTTGTGAATTCCAGCCCGACGGTCTGGAAGTAGTACCCGATGAAGAGAAAAGCGCCTGCAATGAAGCCGTACTTTATGTTAGTCCTGGAAAATGCGTTCCTGCCTCTAAGGAAAGGCAGAAGAAGCGCTGCAGATGCCATGAACCTGAGTGAAAGGAAGAGTACCGGTGAGATGTAAACCAGCGCGTTTTTTATGAGCGGGAAAGTCAGTCCCCAGAAGAATGTTACAAGGAGCAGAAGCCCCAGATACATGAACTGGTTCCTGGTGGACATTTCAGCTTCTGGTGATAAGTCTCATGAGGAGCCTTGGATTTCTGACAGCAAGGGAAAACACCACCCTGGAGGGGTAGTCTATATCACCAACGTGATTTATCATGTCAATCATCTTTTTCCTGGAAACAGCTTCGTATATCAGGTTCAGGGTCTTGTCGCTTAGGGCTGAGAAATAGCGCTGTATGCGTCCATCAATCCAAAGTTCCCTGCCCAGTTCCTTTTTCCATCTCCTCTGGTAGTCTGACAGAGCCCTCTCAGATAGGTCATTTCTCTCAAGGCCCGGAATCAGGACATCGGCTGCGTGCTTTGCGGAAACAACTCCTGTGTATATTCCGCCACCGGTGAGCGGCTTCACAATTCCGCCTGCATCTCCCACGAGCAGGCTCCTCTTCCCATAGGTCCTCTTCAGGTAAGCAATTGGAATTGCACCACCAGTGATTGTGAGAATCTTGTTCCGCGGGAACCTCTTGCTTATCCTCCCGAAGTATGTGAATGGCGATATGCCGTGCGTTCCAACTCCTATCCTCGTGTACTCGCCGGCCGGAGCCGCCCAGCCAAAGAATCCTCTCGTGCTCTCCGAGCCGAGGTAGACCTCAACACTGTCCTGGTCATCCATTTTCATGGCGGAATCCACCTGGTATGTGGACACAATTCTCCTGGATTTGACTCCGTAGAGTTCCTTCCTGACTATGCTATTTATGCCGTCTGCCCCTACGATGACGCGAGCCTCATCATCCTTGAGAACACCGTCTTCTCTGTACCTGATCGATGCTCGCTCGTCATCCGTCCTTACCGAGACAACCCTTGAGTTGATCTTGAGATCAGTGCCAGCCGAAATCGCCATGGCAGAAACATCCTCGTCAAATCTGTCCCTCTCTATGACAATCGTTCTTTCAGGCTTCTCGACATGGACGCTCTTGCCGTTGGGGAAGAATACATTTGCTCCGGTCACTGAGTTTATGCGGGAAGTGCTTCTTACATATTTGAAGACCCGCTCTGAAACCAGTCCTGTGCATTCTACGGGCTTACCTACCTCTGAATGCTCCTCGAGATTCATGACATCATATCCTGCTTTTGACAGCATGTATGAAAGATATGAGCCAGATGGGCCTGCACCCACGACAATGGCATCGCGCACAACCAGTTAGTGGCTCCGGAGATAAATACTTAATTTACTCATGCGGGTTGGTAGGTGGAATTATTTATTTTTGGATTGTGTAAGTATGATGGTTTCAATCATTTTTCACACTGTTAGTGATTAAATACCTGAGATCCCGAACCCGCTTCGGTGTCTCGCTACTTGATCTATCAAGAAGATCGCACAATGCTATGAGATCATGCAATCTTGACAGGATTCTCCAGTTATCCTTAAGTACACCTCCACCCCCCTCATACCCCCTTAA
>JBJKRS010000044.1:0-8710 GCA_046704525.1 Thermoplasmataceae archaeon | reverse complement strand
CATCAGCAAGGGGAAGAAGCAGGAGAACAAGGAAGTGATACAGGACACGTTCAGGGAAGTGCTGGGTGTATTCAAGTGAAAAGTGTCGCAGTACCGCGGAATCTATTTCTCTGGCATGATACTTCACAGCATTGTTATATAATTTGATCCTGTAGAGGTACATTATGCAGACACGCTCAACAGTAATGGTTAACAGGGCAGCAGTCACCACCACTCACCAGCTCGCATCCTTTCATGGTGCCAGCATCATCAGAAGCGGTGGAAATGTGTTCGATGCACTGATAACAACAAGCTCCGTCCTGACAGTTGTACAGAACAACCTCTGTGGGCTCGGAGGCGACCTGTTTGCGTTATTGAGGGGAAAAGATGGCCAGATAAAGGGACTGAACGGAAGCGGCAGGGCTGCTGGAAGGGCCACGATAGAACATTACCGCGGGGAAGGAATCTCTCAGATGCCATCGAGGGGACCGCTTGCTGGAATAACCGTGCCAGGGATAGTGGATTCATGGAAGGAGATCAACAGAAACTATGGTTCCATGGAAATGAAGGAGCTCCTCGGGCCAGCAATAGACCTTGCTGACAACGGATATCCCCTTACTAGGAAATATTCCGAGTCCATAAGGATGTCTGCAAAGTACCTTTCCGACCAGAAGGGCTGGGTGTCAATATTCACTCCCAATGGAAGAGTTCCTGAAGAGGGTGAAATTTTCAAGCAGAAAGATCTCGCAAACTCGCTGAGGGCAATAGCAAATGAAGGAACAGAATCGTTCTACAGTGGAGAACTTATGGAGAAAATTGTCAGGGGAACCTCTGAAAGGGGCGGTCTGTTCCAAGAAGAGGATTTCGTAAAGCACAAGTCCACATGGGACACTCCTCTCAAGACCACATACAGGGGAGTTGATGTGTACGATACCTATCCCAACACCCAGGGGGCCACCATAATCCTCTGGCTTAACATGCTGGAGACATACGGAGAGGAACTGATGGCTGAAAATGAGTCCGCAACACTCCCGGCTTTGATAAAGACCGGTCTCAAGGCATACATGGCGAGAGCGAGGTATATAACTGACCCCAAGTTCCACGATCTTCCGGAGGGATTTGCCACAAAACGTTTTGCAGAGAATCTTCTCGAAGATGATACAATGGGCTGGAATGCGCCTCCAGCAGGGAATGACAAAGGGGACACGACATACTTCTGCCTTGCAGACAATGACGGGAATGCTGCATCGGTTATCCAGAGCAATTTCATGGGATTTGGTTCGGGCCTCTCAGCAGAAGGGACAGGATTCATCATCCACAACCGTGGGTCCTACTTCTCACTCGACCCTTCACACCACAACTCGCTTGTCCCTGGAAAGAGAACCTTCCATACGCTGTGTGCGGCCATGGGTGAAAGGGACGGAGAACTTGCTTTCATAGGCGGCACCATGGGGGGAGATATTCAGCCTCAGGTGAATATTCAGCTCATTAACAGGCTGGTGGACCGCAAAATGGACGTTCAGGACGCACTTGATCACCCAAGGTGGGCCTTCCCGGGAACTATCTATGAGAAGCCTTCAACACTCATTGTTGAGAAGTCGATGATGCCGCTGATTCGCGGCGTCGACACAGGCGGGCTCACCGTGAAGGAGATACCAGACATGTCGTCTAGCACCGGGCATGCACAGGCAATAGTCTTTGGCAGGAAAGGCGGGATATTCGCTGGAGCGGATCCAAGGGGAGACGGAAGCGCTGTTGGATTCTAGGGTCGGCACGGAATGAGTGACTATATTTGAAAAGTGCCATAATAGGCATCCGTCAACTAAATTTTCTAAAATTCCCTCACTATTTTGGTTAGCTCTTTAAATATTAATAGGCACTTGGTCGCTTAGGGCGATTGCAAATGTGCAACAACTGTGTAACTGAGGATGAGTGTTTCTGCCTCAAGGTGGCAGTCTCAAACGTTACTGCAGTGAGAGATATCGACGGGATAAAGCGCTTTCTTGCTGCAAGAAGGCAGGGAAGGTATTGCCGCAAAACCCCAACTTTGTGATTCTGTTCCCTTTTAAGGTCTGCCTGTTCAGGCAAGAGTTAAGTTCTTTTTAAGTTTACAATACTGATGGAAGATGCTATTTCTGAAGACCAGGATGATCAAGGCATAGAAGTTCTGGGTTCCGGCTTTGACCAAATTGATTTTGAGGAGAGGGTCAGGGCAGTCAGGGATTTTTACAGGCACGTATCATCATGCGATTCTCCTGGCATCGTTCTGCTCAATGGCCCAGTTATATACATACCGGAAAGATCAAAAAATGGCGACTATTCAAAACTGCTTGCGTTTCTGTCAAAACCTCTTGTTTTCACAGCATCGCATGGCAGGCTGCTCACCTGCGCCAGGTGCATTTCTGACATTCACCACACGTGGACAGGGTCGCAGGAGGGAGGCAGAAGCATGAAGGACCACATAGGCGATGCGGATCTTCTCAGGAAGGCCAGGGCAGCCTTTTCCTACCGCCACAACAAGTGGAGAAAATCATTCATGGACAGGGTTGAAGGCAAATGTGAGATCTGCGGGTCTGATTCAGGGCTTGAACTGGCACATGTAACAGGAGTCGAGGAGTTCTTCTACACCTACCACAGGGGAAGGAGGCTGAGGTTTCCAGGAATGAAGTACCTGGGGGTTGAGAAGTCGTACAGGGATGACAATCTTCTGATGCTGTGCTCAAGATGCCATGACGCCCAGACAATGAACTGGAGCCCAGTTTCAGCAATGGAGCAGCCCTGCCTCTACCTGGATCTGCTTCACCGCAGGCATCAAGTGCTTGACAGGTTTGAGGCGATCATTCAAAAAAGGGGGTGGAGTTCAGCTGATGATCTCACCCAGGCAAAGCTTGTGTAACTGCATTAACCATACATGGTCTCTGCAGGTCCCTTCTCCGTATGCTTTACCGCTTTCTTGTACTGTTCCATGAGTTCATTCAGCTGATCATGGAATTCATTGACGTTCTCCTCAAGGATCCCAGTGTCAATGCTGAAACTGAAGACAACATTCACAGTTTCTATAAGCGCAAGTACTGCACCAGGATCTGGAACCTGCACAGGAGCGGCCGTAATGAGGGAGGCACCGTTGAGCTTCCTCGCAAGGCACTCATTCAGGAGAGCTCCTCCCATGCCTGTTATAAGGGCGGAGTGGGCAGCTTCTATTCCATGTTGGGTGAATTGCTTCATTTTCTGGTCATTGGCTATGGAATACACCTTGTGTTCAGAAAGTATCTCACCGACCGGTACCCCCTCCAGGACCAAAACCTCGCTGGGACTTTTGTCCTGGAGCCACGAAATGAGTGCTGAAGAAATCTCATAAAGACCCCTGTCGTCGATTGGAACTTCGCAAATCGCCACGACAAGTGTCCCGCTCTTGTTGGAGTATATCCTGAAGGGAGTCCTGAGCTTCTTTCCTATGAAAACAGCCATGGGAGGTATGTGCGGCGACCTGACATGGCCGATTTGGTGGAGCTTCATCCTCTCGATAATGTAACTTGCAGCAATGAAACCGGTGAGGGTTGGCCCAACGAATCCCCCAATTACGACTGGGTTGTTGAACTTGACTTTTTCCAGCTCTACTACCTCGGTTCTGAAAATATCATCCTGGTCCGCCATGGGCATCAGCTATAACAGTTCACCCGACTTATAAGCCTTTATCCTGAACCTTTATGCTTCCACGAAGTTAGGGTTGGCATTGAAGAGACAGTATTGGAATAATTTTGTTCGCAATTCTTCGAATAAAGATTAATAAAGAAATCTAGATACTGGTGATACATGAGGGCAAAAGCACTGGCAATCTTAGTAGCATCAGTGTTCTTGCTCACGTTGCCAGGAGCTTTTCTTATAACTTCCTCAACGCACATTCCTCAAGTGGCTGGGCTTTCCTCCGGATATGCGAACGGAAACACTGCCAGTTTGAATTTCTCAAATGTTCTCAACGGCATAGTGCACCGGTCTGTCAGTGGCAATCTGCCCTACAGTCCGCATTCTGTCCAAAACAAGGAAATTTCACATCAGGGTATCACACCGAATTCTTTTTCGCCATCGGCCTACAATTCAGCCACAGTTGTGTTCCATGAACAGGGTCTCCCCACCAACAAAACCTGGTTTGTAAATGTCAATGGCAACAACTACTCAGGCAACGGCCCATCAATTGTGGCCACACTTCAGCTGGGTGTGTATCAGGTGATTTACGGTTCAAGCGGTTATATCCCACTTTCTCCTGTGAAGACAATAAACGTGACCTCAACATTGGATTCATTTTTTCTTGGGCTGACCTCGGATATGAAGGTCCAGAGCACACTCTTCCTCTCGAACTTTTCCAGCGTGCATGGATACGTCGCCCCACAGAGCAGCAACAGTGCTCCCATAGGAATGGTGTTTGACCCCGCAAACGGATACACTTATGTAGCAGACTCTGGACTGAGCGAGGTTTTCGTCGTCAATTCCAACAACAAGGAAGTGGCAGCTCTCAATACCGGCACAAATCCTTCTGAACTGGTATATGATCCATACAACGGTCTGGTTTATGTTACAAACTCTGGTTCGGGGACAGTCTCTGCAATCAATTCGGAGAACCAGATTGTTGCCACTTTCAACGTGGGGGCTTTCCCATTTGGCATCACATATGATCCTGTAAACCACTATGTCTATGTTGCAAATACCTTGTCCAGCAACCTGAGCGTAATAGAGACATCGCAGTCAGGCGCTGGAAGCATAGGTCACAGCATACAGTTCTCTCGAGGAGTTGACCCATTCTTCGCCCTTTATGACCCTTCACTGAATGCCTTGCTTTTTACCGATTTCAATGGCAACAATGTGATCCAGGTAAGCGGCACACAGCAAACAGGACTGATCCAGGTGAAGGGTTCGCCCACCATGATGGCCTACGACAGCAGAAACGGGAATGTATATGTTACAGACTCGCAGAATTCAGCAGGCACTGGCATGGGCTATCTTTCCACAATCAGCCCTGAGGGGTTCGCGGTTTCGAACATATCTCTGGGAAATATAGCGAACCCTTTCGCAGTCTCCTTTGACTCTCTGAGAAATCTAATATACGTGTCAGACGCCAATTCCAACTTCATCGGTGTGGTCAACCCTGAAAACTGTCAGATCATACAGTACTTGCCAGTTGGCATTTCTCCTTATGGTATGCTTACAGGTGTCCACCAGGGAGAGGTTCTGGTCTCCAACTTCGGCTCCGGGACGATAACGGCACTGAATTACACAGGCGTCACGGCTGGAGTGAAATTTGTGGAGACAGGGCTCAGCTACGGAACACCCTGGTCTGTAACCCTGAATGGAGTAACGCTTTCCACGAGCGGAAACAGCATTTCCTTCAATGAAACCCCGGGCTCATACATATATCATGCTTCCAGCGTTTCAGGGTATGTTCTTTCAGGCAATAACCAGACCATTACAGTGTCCGGAAGCAACCTAACCGTTGGTGTGGAGTACAACAGGCAGTATACTGTGACATTTGTGGAGCATGGGTTGCCCGCTTCGAATGCATGGCTTGTGAACTTCGATGGGACCAACTTCACTTCCCAGGATGCAACAATCAGCATGGAAGAGCCAAATGGCACCTATGGAGCGAGCTTCTTTGCTGCCGATAACGCAAGTTACGCTGCACACTCTGCCAGGGTTATCGTTTCAGGCTCCTCAGTGCTTGTGAACGTCCACTTTTACCCCATCTACAATTTAACAATTTCAGTTCATGGACTGTTCCCCGGAACCGAGTGGTCTGTTACCATAAACGGCTCCCTTTACAAGAGTCAGTCAAGATCAGTCAGCATTAGCTTGCCAAACGGCTCCTACCAGTATTCAGTTCATGCCGTATCAGGTTACCGGTCCAAAGACTTGTCCGGGACTGCAATAATCCTGGGTTCTCCAGTCACTGTGGACACAAGCTTCTCAAAGCTTTACACTGTCACTTTCAGCGGGGAAGGGCTATCTTCTGGTGTGAACTGGGAGGTTTCTGTCAACAACAGTACCCTTGGCCCTTCCTCGGGGATCCTCTCAATTCAGGTTGTCAATGGCACGTATAATTACACCGCTTCTCCAGTGACAGGCTATGTGATGGTGGATAGCAATGGAAAGGTCATCGTCAATGGTGCCAACATCACCGTAAACATACAGTACCACAAGCTCTATACGGTATCTCTCGTAGAGAAAGGGCTTGTAAGCGGCACAGTGTGGTCAGCGGACATCGCGGGCAAGGAGCTCACGTCCAATACTGGCGCCATGTACTTGAACCTTACAAATGGCACTTATAATTATTCTGCAAGCCAGGTCAACGGCTACTGGCTGGGATCAACCTCTGGCACAATTTCCCTTAATGGCAGCTCCGTGAACATTGTCTTCCAGTACCAAAAGCTGTACTCCATCCGGGTCATTGAGGCAGGATATTCCGGGAAGTCAAACTGGAGCATCAGCCTGAACGGAACAGTTACGGGCGGATCTGGCAGCATAATTTACTTAAATGAAACAAACGGAACTTACGGCTTCAAGGTGAACCCTCCTTCAGGATACGTGTCAAATGTCACATACAGCAATATCACAGTAAGCGGTTCCCCCGTGACAATTTACGTAAAGTTCCTTCCCATAGTGAACACCACATTCACAGAGGTAAATGTCCCGTCGGGGAAAACCTGGTTCCTGGAGATCAATGGAAGCATTTTCAGCACCTCGGGTGTTAGCATATCCCTGAACCTGTTGGGCGGAAATTATTCCTACTCGGCTTACTACATCGCAGGGGGAGAAAGAATCTCACTTATTGGAACGGCTGAAGTTGCAGGGCAATTTACGAACATATCACTTAAGTTCTCTGGAGTATATTCCATCACTTTCAGGGAAACTGGATTGGAGAGCGGTGCTACGTGGGCAGTAAACCTTAGCGGAATGAACATAACCACCAGCAATGATAGCGTCGTTTTCTACCTGACAAATGGAACCTACAATTTCACGGTATTTTCATCCAGCAACCAGTCCTTCGAAATCAACGTAAACTACTGGAATGAGGGAGGAGACTTTGTCTCCGGCGCATCGCCTTCTTTCACTGCTGTTGGGTCAGGGGAACCTCCCATAACTGTAAACGGGGGGAACATAACAGTTGGGGTTCATTTCAACCATGCCTCAGGGACCAGCCACGACCATCGTGGATGGAATGCAGGCTGGCAGAAATTTACTGAAGAGTTCTCCCGCATCATCTCATACGTTGGTGAAATGATCCAGTACGCAGTTACCAACATCAATTTCGGCCCAAGATTCTACTTTGCATCCGCAGAACTCATGTCTTCCCTCTGAGACAGTCATGGACTTACTCAGACCGTAGCATAAATTGAAGCAATAATGTTGTACATTGTTACGAGTATGAAGAACCCGTAAGAAACAAAGGATGAGTAAAGCGACAGCCTGTAAAGCGTGTTTTTCTCTCTGAGAAGGGAGATCAGGATGGTTATGCTGAGTATCAGGACACCCAGAATTATGTAAATCAGAAACTCTCCGTAATTGGTGAAATTCCTGAACCAGGTGAATGATGGCGTGTAGAGTGCCGCAGTGAGCACTGCCATGACTCCGAGTGAGACTGCAGCCACCCTTTTGCGTGCAGTTCCGATGTGCATGAAAAGGGTTGCTATTCCACTCTCAAAAACTGTTATGGCGAATATGATGACTATGGCGAGGTTGACGTTGTTATTTGCAAAGTGCGGTATGAAGACAAATATTTTCTGGTACGGAGTCAGGAGCAATAGAACTCCTGCCCAGACTGAAATGGAAAAGAATGACACGAAGGCATCGTAAATGTTCTTCCTGTAAAAGAGCTCCGGGAACCTCACCCTCACGCTGGGGGCCTTGAAACCCTTTCTGGATCTGCTCAAGTACTCCGCACTCTGTGTTACGGGCATGCCCTTCCTATACTCAGTTCTCAGGCCAGAGCTGGGAATGCCTGCTCTTACAGTTCCGGGCATAAGGAGGGCAAAAGACTCAGTGACCTCATGCACGGCACTTTCAAGTGAGCAGTAGAAGTTCTGTCCAATGAGTTCAAACTGCTCTATTATTCTGGACGAGGGGCGAGGAACAATGAAATCGGGCTTGATGCTGAACCGCCTGCTCCAGAGGCTGTAGAAAATCAATCCGGCAACCAGCGTTGCGACTATGTATTGCAGTATGAATGTCGACAGGTTTTCTATGCTTATCGCGATAGCCATATGGTTTCAATCCATTCTTGCCTGAATGATGGAAGCCCTGCATGGAATCACGCGAGGACTTTTTCGTTGAATGTTATATGCACGGTCTGGTGTGAATAGACCTGGGCGCCATTTTGTGTGTAAGTCACAAGCTCGAGCGTTACGGACTGGTAATATAGGTATATGATCTTGTTCTGTGTCTTGTTTGCCTGGAATGAGAGTGATAGGTTCAATTTCCCCCCAGATCCGAAGATCACGGGTGTTCCGACTTGCACGGGAGAACCGTTCACGAAGTATGCCTCCAGGGTTCCGGGGGCGGAGGACTGATTCAGGTAAAGCCTTGGGCTCGATATGCTCATGTTACCGCTGTAGTTCGTTATGACAAGGTAGCTGTAAGCATTCGCAGCGGTTTTAATATTCAAGGACACGTATCCGTTAATCTGCTGAAACTCGGAGTTGTTAGATTTCGACCATGTCCCGCTTACAGAGACGTTGGCAGCCGA
>JBJKRS010000043.1:0-17990 GCA_046704525.1 Thermoplasmataceae archaeon | reverse complement strand
TCTGTCAAATGTCTCACAGCACATCAGCAGCAATACAGCCGGTGCAATAGCGATATCCGCGGGCGGAGCCATTGTGAACACCCTGTTTTACGGCCTGGTGACGTCCCTTCTAGTTGTTTCCCTGGGGCTCATGTGGATATTCGGCAGGAGGAGGCTTGGACACTCTGCCGGGATAATATCTGAGCCCTTGCAGTACGTTCCGCTGGTCATATCCTCCATAATACTGGCATTTTCAATTTCTTCTGTTTTTGGTGCTTTGACCCCTGAAAATCTACTCTGGGCAATTATAATTCTCGCTCAGTCTGCAGTTGCAATCCCAGTGGTTCTCAGGATCATAGAAGGAGGTTTCGCATCCATCCCGGGTAGTTACGCTGAAGCTGCCCTGACGCTTAAGGGCAGTCCATTCCTGGAGGTTGAGGTCCCACTGGCGAGAAATACTTTCGCAGCTGCCGTAATGTTCGGTTTTGCCATAAGCCTCGGAGAATTTTCAGCTACGAACTTCATTGCAGCTCCCCCTTTCTACTCACTGACTGTTGTGATGTACAGCCTCCAGAACGCGAGGCTGTTCGGGCCATCCTATGCTGCTGCGGCCATACTCCTGCTGATAAGTCTGATATCGTTTTACACAATCCAGAAACTGGGGGAGAGGTTCATTGCCTTTCGTTGAAATCGAGGGTCTTTCGAGGAGTTACGATGGAGGCTTCAGCCTCAGAGATGTCTCAGTCACCATGGAGAAGGGAGAGATATTTACCCTGATGGGCCCAAGCGGATCAGGAAAATCATCTTTTTTGAGGAATGTGTGCGGGCTTGACACCCCGGACTCCGGAAGGATAATTGTTGACGGGAGGGATATTACGGGTCTCCCCACAGTAAGGAGGAATGTCGGCCTCATATTCCAGGACCTGGCAATATTCCCCCATATGAATGTGTACGACAACATCGCCTTCGGGCTTCGGGCGCAAAGAAAGAATCCTGCTGAAACAGATGAAAGAGTGCAGGAGCTTGCAGCAATGCTTGGCATCTCAGACCTTCTTGACAGATACCCCGGGCAGATATCCGGCGGCCAGAGGCAGAGAATTGCACTGGCACGCTCTGTCGCCCCGTCCCCGCCCCTTCTGCTGCTTGATGAGCCATTGAGCTCACTCGACATGCAGCTTAGGAGCCAGGTCAGGAGCGATATCAAGTCATTTGCCAGGAAGATCGGGCTCAGCATGATATACGTAACCCACGATCACAGCGAAGGCCTCTATATGGCTGACCAGGTGGGACTCATTTTCAACGGAGAAATTTCCAGGGTATCAAGTCCTGAAGATATCTTCCGCTCACCTGGATCAGAGAGGGCTGCAAGATTCTTTGGCTACAATGTGGCATCCGTCGGGGGCAGGAGAATAGCATTTCACCCTTCTGAGCTGGAGATTGAGGGCAAAAGCCCTGACATTGTCGGGAAAGTCATTTCCGCAGGTTTTGAGGGAGAGGCGATACGTCTGTACATTTCAATGGAAGATGGCGTTCCAATCCAGCTCAAGGTTCCACCTGGGACGCCAGTGGGAGAAGTTTCACCTGGGGACAGCATAGGGATAAGGATCAGGAGAAAAGTGGAAATTGAGGAATCCTAGGAAATCAGGGAAGATTTAATGCCAAGCCGTCAACTGGAGAGGTGGAGCAGTGAAGATGGACAATGCTGTGCACAGGAATAGGAAATTTGCCTTCCAGGCTGCCTCCATGGCTTCATTCATAGTCTGGAGTGTTCTGCCCTATTCACTGGAACCGATCTTCTCTATCCTTTCTGTCGTGCCCTTCTTCCTTCTACTGTTGGGAACTAGCTATCAGGTGTATGCTCAGCGGGTTTCGGGCGGAGTGTTTTCAGGAACGTTCAGGGAATACGCCTCCTCACACAGGGTGTTCTACCAGAATGCTATCCTGGCTATAGCCATGGGAACGGCTGCACTGTTTATAGATCTAGTCCGCAGAATCTTCATCGAAGAAGGCACACTTTTAGTTCTGGCATTAATAAATTTGGCTGCACTCTCGGCAATTGCATTCACCTTCTTCAGGCGGCCGGGAATAAGAAAGGTGCTGGCCCGGTCCTACCCTGCCGGTAAAGAGGAAGCTTCGCTGCTATCTGAAACAAGCCGTGCATGTGGAGTAAGAACGCCGGAACTTAGGATACTGCGCAGAAACAGAAGAGCAGTTCCCAATGCATTCTCATGGAGCATTCCTGGTACAAGGGGATATGTGTTCGCAAACGAGGAGCTGTTTCAGGTGCTCAACTTTGAAGAAGCGGCAGGCATATTTGCACATGAGCTCGGACACATCACGGGGAAGCATTCAGAGAAATCCTTTCTCTTTTCCTCCCTCTCCCCTCTCGCCTGGTTCGACGCTCTTGTACTTTCACTTGCATTCATTCCATGGCCATTTTACCTGCTGGGCATTCTTGCCCTCTTCGGGCTGGTGGCTTATTACATACTAAGGCTGCGGGGGGCCATGAGCAGGCGATATGAGAAGTCTGCAGACATATTTGCGGGAAAGAATTACGACAGGGACATACTGATAAGTGCATTGAAGAAACTTTCCGAGTACACTCCTTATTCCCAGGTCGATGGAAGAAAATTCTCCTCCCACGACACCCTTGAGGAGCGTGAGAGGTTGATCAGGAGCCTCTGATCAGTTCACGAAGGGGTTCTTCATGCTCTTGATGACCGAATAGACTTCTTTTCTCATGACTTCTGGCGGCGGAAGCTCCTCGGAGCGGATTATCTTCCTGAGCTTAGTCCCGCTGAACCTGCTCTGCAGGGATGGCGGGTGTTCACACTCACTGTCAGTAACAAGCTGCTCACACTTCTGGCAGTAGAATGTCTCCTCGAACGGCACAATCTTGACGCCCAGGTCGTCGAAGCTGCGGAGGTTCTCCTGCGCATCGTACGGTCCGTAGAATGACCCGACACCGGCATGGTCTCTACCGACGATGAAATGGCTGCATCCGAAATTCTTGCGCATTATTGCGTGAATCACTGCTTCCCTGGGGCCTGCATACATCATCTCATAGTGGAGCGGCGTCAGAAGAACCCTCTTTGACGGGTAATAGTGCTTTACAAGAGTGGAGTATGCATTCATTATGGCCTCGTCAGTGTAGTCTCCCTTCTTCTTCCTTCCTATGACCGGGTTGATGAACAGGCCGTCAGTCGTCCTCAGTGACAGCCTCTGTATTTGCTCATGTCCGCGGTGCGGTACATTCCTGGTCTGAAATGCAGATACAGTCTTCCATCCGCGTTCCCTGAATATCTTCCTTGTCTTCTCCGGGTAAAGCGTCTCTGTCCTGAATGGCATTTCCACATCAGACACTGAGACCAGAGTCCCGCTCAGGGCTATGTCTCCCATTCTCCTGACCTTAAGCACTCCCGGGTGCTCTTCAGATTCTGTGCCGAATACACTCGAGCAATGCTTTGCCTTGTCGTACCTGAACCTGCACTCTATTTTCAGCTCAGCCAGAGGCTTCGAGGAGTGCGTGATTATTACTGTTTCCCCCTCCCTGTGTTTCTTCGACTCGTCAGCGTCCATAGTGAGCATGAATGGAATGCTCCATGGCGTTCCATCGGCCAGCCTCTGTTCCTTCAGGATGCTGGCGTAGTCTTCCTCTCCAACGAACCCTTTCAGGGGGCTCAGGATGCCATGCTTCATGTCCGTGAGGGTCACGGCAGTCTCGTAGCTAACTTCGATTGAGTCTTTCGTATCCCTGCTGCTGAATGATGTTTCATCCATATCGGGAATTCTGACCAGTTTTCCACCATGCGGCTTGGGCAGCATACCTATCACCTCCCCTTCCTGTCATGTGAAGGGGCGATCGAGAATTCCGGGCCCTCCTGAGTGGAGCCCTCCTGCAAATGCAGTCCGCATTCCTTTACATCTTCCTCCCACCACCAGCGGCCAGCCCTCTCATCCTCTCCCGGCTTCACTGCCCTGGTGCATGGCAGGCACCCTATGCTTGGGTAACCTTCGTCATGAAGTGTGCTGTAAGGAACGTCATTTGCCCTGATGTAATCCCAGACATCTTCAGAGGTCCATGCCAGCAGCGGGTTGATCTTGATGATCCCGCGCCCTTTGTCCACCTCAATGGCCCTGGACTTCTTCCTGAAAGAAGTCTGATCAGCCCTCAGTCCTGTTATCCAGGCCTTCCTGCCCTCAAGCAGGCGATTCAGAGGTTGGACTTTTCTGATGTTGCAACAAAGCTTGCGGTTTTCCACCGACTTGTAGAAGAGATTCATTCCCTTTTCATTGATCATCTTTTCAACTTCATTGTAATCCGGGAAGTACTTCAGGACCTCGAGGCCGTACTTTTCCACTGACCTGTCCATGAGATCGTATGTCTCCTGGGGAAGCCTCCCCGTATCTATAGTGGCAATTTTTGCGCCAATTTTATTTCGAGCCATCATGTCCATGATGACCATGTCTTCTGCTCCAAAGCTGGACGTGAAAACAGCATCCTCACCATACTTCTCTGATACCCATTTGAGGATTTCCACGGGAGATGCTCCTTCCATCTCCTGGTAATCAGCATTTTCAGTCATATGCCCTAACATTCTGTATGTAAATATTACATCATGTTTCGAGGCAATTTTAACTCATTATGCGTAATTATTACGCAAAGATTTATCAGTTACTTTTATACTATAAGTTTGGGTTTGCATGATTTCCGAAAGATTTCTGGGTGAGCTTACACATGAACTGGGAGCAAAAAAGGGATCTGGAAAGACCATGGTCCTCGATAGGCTTGCCCCGGTGGACTGGAACATACTTCCTGATCTTGCCCCCTTCATAAGCCTGGTGAAGATAGGCTGGACACTCCCGTTGCTCCTGAAGAGGAAGACTCTCGTGGAGCGAATTGCCAAGCTCAGGAGCTCGGGGGTCTCAGTCTCCCATGGCGGCACCCTGCTTGAGATGGCAATTAACAAAGGGAAAACCGAAAAAGCGCTGAGGGAGATCAAGGATGTCGGATTTGACACCATTGAGCTGAGCGAAGGCGTCCTCGAAGTTCCCGAATATGTGAAAAAGAAGGTTGTTGAATTTGCCCATTCGAACGGGATGCACCTGAACATTGAGGTGGGAAAGAAGAACCCAAGGAATCAGCTGAGCCTTGAGGAGACCATACAGAGAATGGCCGAGGCGCTCGACATGCATCCGGACTTCGTCATAGTGGAAGGCCGGGAAGCGGGACGTAGTGTTGAGATTTATGACGATCTCGGTGAGATCAAGTGGGACTGGGTTAACAGGATCATAGAAGAAGTTCCCAGAAGCAAGGTAATGTTCGAGGCACCGATAGAAAAACAGCAGATTGAGCTTGTGATCCGCCTTGGATCATCTATCAGCCTTGGCAATGTGGCATTCGGGAGCGTGGCAGCACTTGAGACCCAGAGAAGAGGGTTGCGGGGAGACACATTTGGCGTGGTTGACCACACCATGAAAGTCTCCGGGCCGCCATCAAACAAGTTCGTGTATTACATGATTGCAAATCATGGACCCATTGACCAGACATCGTTGATGGACCTGACCGGGATGAACAGGAAAACAGTGCAGAACGCACTGAATGAGCTGAGCCAGTCCGGTCTTATCAAGTCCATGGCTGACAGGAAAGATTTGAGGAAAAGGGTCTACTCAGTGAGCACCCAGCTTCATTGAGCGCAGGCATCCTACCATGAACGGTCGCCGTACTCGTTGGACACATCCTCCAGAGACCTGCCCTTGGCTTCGGGAATGGCCATCACCATGAGAAGGCTGGAAGCTATGGCGATTGCAGCATACATCATCACGACATAACCCAGGCCAAAAGCAGCGAGGAGAAGCGGGAATGATGTAATAACCGACCCCGCTGCAAGCTTGTCTATGAAGACATTGATGGCCTGGCCCGAAGCCCTGGCTTTTGTAGGAACAAGCTCTGGGACAATAATTGTACCTCCGATTACCGTGGCCGGTCCCATGGCAGAGAATAGGTAGTTGAAGAGGTAGAAGGTGAAACCGAGTGTAGCCGCCTCCCCGATCAAGTTCCCGCCTGCAATCGACCCTGGTGGAAGCCCGAAAAGGGCCGGTGCAAGCTGGATCAGTGAGAAGAGAAGCAATGCGATAAACACGCCGGTGTAGCCCCATACTACAAGCTTCCTTCTTCCAACCCGGTCGATTAAGTACATGGAGATCAGTGTTCCGGGAATACCGGCAAGGAAGACGGCTGCATATGTGAACCCGACAGGGGTCAGCCCCAGGTTGGAAGCTATTGTGATTGGGCCGTAAATGGTGAAAGTGCTGGAGTAAGTGTCATAAAGGACCCAGAGTAGTGAGCCGGCAAGTATGACAGGAAGCGACCTTCCCAGCCTTCTCCAGTAACTGACGTTGTCCTTGAGGGATTTTATTGTGCCTGTCTTTCCGCCCCGGGATGTGGGTTCCATCTGCCCAGGCGACTCGCCTCTGACCCTTGCAAGGAACCGGGATGTTTCCGGAATGTTCCTCCTGTAATAGATGACAAAGAGCGAAGGAACAGCCCCGAAAGCCAGAATGACTTTCCATGCAACAGCCGGGGCAAGCACGGCGTAGGAAACCTGGTCCACGAAAGCTGCAAGCACTGCACCAAAAAGGTACATCATTGAAAATGAGAGTGACATGAGCTTGCCCCTGTCCTTCATGTTGGAATTCTCTGCCATTATCACTGGTGACATTACGTAGTCACCGCCTCTTCCGAATCCCAGCACAAGCCTCGCTGCGAAGAGTAGTATGAAATTGCTGACAAACAGCTGTGAAATGGCACCAATAAAAATGAGGAGGAGATCGATCCCGTACATGGGCTTTCTGCCAATCCTGTCTGCAATGGCTCCGAAGAGCACAGCTCCAATAGCAGCACCAAAGAAGGATGATGCGGTTATAAGGGATGCCTGGGGAGTTGAGAGGCCGAGAAGTGATCTTATCGGATAGAAGACCAGGGAAATGGCATAAAGATTGTATGAATCGGAGAAGACGCCCATTCCACTGACTATTACGCTCTTGATGTGAATGGGCTTAATCTTTGCACTGTCAAGTTCCTCAAACACAACCTCATATCCCAGGGAATTATAAAATGTTTGAGTAATAACCCATTATTGAGTTATTAGTTTGGCTGCGTTGTCTTTGAAGTTCGTTCCAGTTCCAGCAGGTGTTCCCATCTTTCCTTGACATGGCGCTCAATTTTCTGGATTTCTTCCTCATTAAGGTGCCGGAATCTCTTCTGGTCCTTTATGTAGTCCCTGACTGAAACCTTCTCGGCGGGTTTTGAGAGCTTTACCACGCCATTGATGCATTCGTAGAGGGGGAATACCAGGGACCTGACTGCAAGCCTGGAAATTTCAACTGTCTCTTCAGGTGGAAAATACCAGCCTGTTGGACACGGCGTGAAGATCTGGATGAACTTCGGGCCCTTGATCTCCCTTGCCTTCTTTACTTTGCGGATGAGGTCTTCAGGGTACGCTACCGTGGCAGTGGCTACATAAGGGACACCCTGTGCAATCATCAGGTCTGCGACAACCTTCTTGTCCTGCGACTTGAAATTCCTCCTGGTGCCGATGGGAGTTGTTGTGGTGACTGCCCCAAATGGAGTGCTTCCTGATCTCTGGACTCCAGTGTTCATGTAAGCTTCGTTGTCGTACATTATGTAGAATATATTATGCCCGCGCTCCATGGCCCCGCTAAGTGACTGCAGCCCTATGTCGGCAGTTCCCCCATCCCCTGCAAAACCAACCACGTTGTAATTCTCCTTCCCCTGCAAATCCAGGGATTCCCTCAGGCCCGTTATCGATGCACCCGTGGCTGCAAATGGCGTGTAAACCATGGGGACCTCCAGCGATCTATAGGGGAGGGCACCTGGTATCACTGCCCAGCAAGAGGCCGGAACTGATACAACCGTCTCCTTTCCGAGTGCTTTGAGCACATACCTCATCGCTAGCGTCGCGCCGCAACCATGGCAGGCTGTATGCCCGGGATCCATGAGCTCCTGCTCAGGAATCGAGAGGGGCATTCAATCGCCTCCCTTGAGTCCCTTCCATATTATTCCAGACTGACCCGACTCCACTGCCTCAAACATTTCCATGAAATCTTCCACCTTCACGTCCCTTCCTCCCAGCCCTGCAATGAAGCCCGCCACCGGGATGTCGGAATGCCCACGAAGAGCAGCCTGTATCTCAGTGTACAGCCCCCCTCCCTCGGAGAAACTGAGGGAGCGGTCTATTACTGCAGCCCCCTTGAGGCTCTTCAATGCTGCAACGAGTTCCTCAGACGGGAATGGCCTGAAGAACCGCACCCTGACAAGGCCGGCTTTCTTCCCCTTAGCACGAAGCATATTCACCACGTGCTTTCCGGTGGAGGCGAGAGTGCCCATTGCTACGAAGGCATAATCTGCGTCTTCCATCATGTAGCTGTCAACAAGGCCTCCATTGTCCCTCCCAAAAATTTCGGAAAATTCTGCGGATACCTTTCGAATGACTTTCTTGGCTTTATTCATCGACGCGGTCATGCTGTGTTTGAGCTCCATGAATGGGCCGTCTGGGGTTGAATATGATCCATAACCCTGCGGGTTGGAATAGTCAATTGATGCTCTCCCTTTGAATTCTGGGAGAAACTGGTCGACCAGCCCGATGTCTGGAACAACAACCGGCTCGGAAGTGTGCGACAGAATGAATGCGTCTTCCATGCTCATGAGCGGAAGAGTCACTTCACTGTCCTCTGCTATCCTGTATCCCATGATTATGGTGTCCAGGACTTCCTGGTTGGATTCACAGTAAACCTGCAACCAGCCTGTGTCCTTCTGGCTCATGCTGTCTGTCTGGTCTGCCCAGATGTTCCATGGCGGACCGATTGCACGATTGACAACGCTGATCACTACCGGCTGCCTCATTCCTGAGGTCCAGTGGAGCATCTCGTGCATATAGAGCAGACCATGGGAGCTGGTGGCAGTATACGACCTGACTCCCGCAAGTTCACTGGAAAACACTGCAGCCATCGCGCTGTGCTCGCTCTCCACTTCCACGTACCTGGCATCGAGTTCCTCGTTTGCCACCATTTCAGCCAGCTTCTCCACAATTGTGGTCTGCGGAGTTATGGGGTATGCTGAAACGAACCTTACCCTGGCCAGCCTGACCCCGATTGCTGCCGCCTCATTTCCAGTGACAAGCATCTTCTGGTCTGCCACTGTCTTCATGGTGCCTTACCCCCCTCGAGCATCTCAATGCATTTCTCAGGGCACTCGTATGAGCAGATCCCGCAACCCTTGCAGTGATCATAATCAATTACTGGAACCGGCATCTTTCCTATTCTTTCGCCTGGAGATACGAATTCATCCGCTCCACCTATGGTGAATGAGTCATCAGGGCAGAATTTCCAGCATATCATGCACCTTATGCATTTGCTGTAATCGACCACGGGTGTCTGGGTCCTCCATGACTCCGTCCTGTTTTCCCTGGAGGATACTCCTGTAACTGGAAGAAGAGTCAATTTATCCACCCTACCCGCACTTCCTTGTACGCATCGGTTACTGCAAGGCAGTTTTCTTCAGCGTGGCTTGGGGAAGAAGCCCTGGTAGCCTCTATGACGCTGTCCAGCGTCACTGTCTTGCAGGCGGAGGAAAACGCGCCCAGTATGGCAGTGTTGACAATGGGATTCGCACGGTTGCCCAGTCCATGCCTCAGGGCTATCGAAGTCGCATCAACAGTGGCCACCCTGTAATCAGCAGTTATCTGGCCAAAATCTGACGGGTCCCTTCCTGAATTTATGACGACCATTCCCCCCTTCCCGAGTCCTGAATATGTAGACCCGGATTCAGCAACTGACTGATCGAGGATGACGACTGCGTCCGGGTTGTATATCTGGGTCCTGAGGTAAATCCTCCCGTCATCTATCCTGGTGAACGCTGTTACGGGTGCCCCTCTCCTCTCCGTCCCGAAGAATGGGAAGGACAGCACGTACTTACCCTCCCTGAACGCAGCTTCCGCGAGAATTTTAGATGCAGTAACTGCACCCTGCCCTCCCCTTCCGTGAAATCGAATCTCCAGCATTGAAAATGCCCTTTTGTCTTAGGGGCTTGCTCAAAATATAGTGTTACCCCAAATATGTAGGGAGATCAGGAAAATGTGCCTGTCTTGTCGATTAGGTTTTGCAGCCGCCAGGCGCTAAAAATCAGAAGCCCTGGCAGCAGTCCGCTTCCAGTATGCACCCGCAGTCTGCACAGAAAGGCTGGTGGTGGTAGCTCTCGCAATTGTTGCATTTGCATCCAGGATCGAAGCAGTCAGCGCACATGGATCAGTGATGATCACAGGCCCTAATCTGATTTTTGGAAATCATGTTGCTTACCTGGTGCGTTCTAGCTCATGAGTACTTAATTATCACATCAATGATCATGACTTGATGAGAGCCCCGATTGTGCAGAAAGGTTCACTGGTCTCCCTTCGCATGGTGGCTGAAGATGACGTGCAGACCGTATACCGCTGGATAAACAACCCGGATGTGAAGAAGTTCATAAGACGGCCCGACAACATTTACTATCTCGAGGATGAAAAAGAGTGGTTCAACAGCCTCAGGGAAAGGAAGGAAACAGATCGCGTGTTCATGGTCCAGAGAAATGAGGAATCAATCGGGGTAGGAATCATTGGCGTTCACAGGATAGACCGCATAAACGGGCATGCCGAGATCGGATATTTCATAGCGCAGGAATTCTGGAGGAAGGGGTACGCCTCGGGTGCTGTGTCCCTTGCAATACAGTACGCAAGAGATATCCTGAACCTAAGGAAGCTCTATGCATACACATCATCCCTGAACGAGGCTTCCAAGAATGTCCTCAAGACCAACGGGTTCAAGGAGTGTGCCAGATACGAAAGGCATGAGTTCATACCAGGCGAGGGTTTTCAGGACCTTCTGGGGTATGAACTGTTTCTCTAGGCCAGTATGCCGGAAGAAGCCGACAAGAACCGGGAAGAAAATGCCATTGAGCTGATCAGAGCCTCCTTCCCACAAGTTGAGATGAAGGAATACTTCGTTGCGGAAAGTGGCTGGGACAATACAGTTGTCATTGTTAATCAAGAGTATTCGTTCAAGATCCCCAGAAATATTGAGTCTCATGATAGACTCAGGAAAGAGATTGAGGTCACGAAGTGCCTAAGCGCTTCTCCTGTGAGAATCCCGGCATATACCATGGTTACCCCATGCCAGGATGGTGTGGTTGGAGGGTACAGTTACATCCCCGGGTCGCCGATGAACACACTTTCCAGCCTTGGGGAAGATATCGAAAAGTCACTGGCCGGCTTTCTGAATTACCTTCATTCCATGAAAGATTCCCTGTGCCTACAGGACATAGATGGATTCTCTTTGAGAAAGTCCTGGAAGCAGAGCATGTCCGAACGGAGGGAGGAGGTTTTCGATTCTGTGCTTGAGTTCATGCCTGACCGCATTCTCTCCCTTCTTGCTTCCAGGTACCGGGAATACTTGGAAGAAATGTGCGAATCCATCGAAATTTCACCGATACATGGGGACCTTTACAGGAATAACGTGCTTGTGGACCCTGCGACGGGAGTGCTCAATGGCATAATAGACTGGGGTGACAGTTGCATGGGAGATCCTGCGTTGGATTTTGCTGCCCTCAGCGTGGACTTTCCATCAAGCAGTGTCGAGAGGGTACTATCACTTTACAGCGGGAAGGTTGACCCGTTCTTCAGGAGGAGGATGGAATTCTACTGGAGAACAGAACCGGTCTACGGGCTTATATACCATACGGGTCGGGATGAGGAAAAGGCCCGCAGGAAGATGGAGGAACTTGAGTTTAAGCTCGGATCGGAACTCTTCTGACAGTTTCCGTCATGTATAGGGTGTGGAAGGATTTTAGAAGTAAAGCCCATACTACCACAAGAGATGACAAGAGCAGTTGAATTGGGCATTGAGTTTGACGGATCACCTGGCAAATATGACGCAATAACTGATGTTCCTGGGGTTGAGGTAGGGCACTGCACACTTATTCAGGACTTGCCTGATGGCAGGAAGGTCAGGACCGGAGTCTCTGCCATCCTTCCAAAGGGGATGGGCAGGGTAAACTCACATGTATTCTCCGGCGCCTCTGTGCTCAACGGGAACGGCGAGGTCACCGGGCTTCCCTGGGTGGAGGAATCAGGCATTCTCTCGGGTCCTCTGCTGCTTACAAACACCTACAGTGTTGGAACCGTGAGGGATGCAGCCATAAGATACATGGTGGAAAGGGATCTGCCAAGTGATGTCCTGCCCGTTGTTGGAGAGATTTCAGACGAGTACCTCAATGACATAGGTGGGCAGCATGTTAACCCAGATCATGTATACAGCGCCATAGAAAGTGCAAATGGCGGACCCGTTGAGGAAGGAAGCGTTGGCGGCGGCACCGGTGCTGTATGTTACGAATTCAAGGGAGGGATAGGAACAGCCTCTCGCACTGCCGTGATAACAGGGGAAACATTCACGGTGGGGGCGATGGTGCAGGCTAACCATGGCCTCAGGGACCACCTTAGGGTAATGGGGGAACCAGTTGGACGGGAACTCAAGGAGAACCGTTTCAGGAGCAGCGAGAGCGGCTCCATTGTCATAGTGCTTGCCACTGATGCGCCTCTGTTGCCGCATCAGCTTAAAAGGCTCGCTAGAAGGTCGTTTCTTGGCCTTGCCAGAACAGGCAGCATTTCATCCAACGGATCGGGGGATTTCTGTCTGGCAATTTCAAGCAGCAGAGACTACTCCAATGCACCGAAGAACATCCAGGAAAGCAGATGGATCCCGAATAACCTTATGGACAGGCTTTTTGAGGCAACCGTTCCCGCTGTTGAAGAGGCTGTCCTGAACTCAATGGTTGCTGCACAGCCCATGGATGGGAACGGTGGCCACCATGTCTCGGCAATACCCCATGATGTGCTCAGGGAGGTAGCAAAAAGAAGAAAAAGAGGGATTTAAGAAAAAATTGGGGGCCGATCACAGTATTGCTGAGATCGGTATGTTGTTCTGCACCCAGATGTTGTCCTCTGTAATTGTTGCCTGGTAGTAGGGCGGCTGGGCACTGGAGATCTGGGCATGAATCACGTGCGTGTAAGAGCTCCCTCCGGTGAAAATGTCGAAGCTCAGTGCCATGTATGTGTTTGTCACCTGTGTTGTAGCGCTGTCAACAGAGTTTATCACGCCCGAGTTAGGACCTGTAAGTGTTGCATTGGACAGGAAGTATCCGGACCCGGTGATGGAGTTCTCTGTCAGCGAGCCGTACTCGTCGAATGCCAGGCCCTGGGTCACAACGGTTGTTGATTCATGGAGCCACGTCTGGTTCAGGTCGAGCGCGTACTGTGTCAATGTACCGGTCTCCGGGTAATTCGTGTCATTGGTTGTGAATGTTGTCCCGAGGTCCATGGTCAGTGAGAATTCGTCCAGTGAGTTTGTCGTGACGTTCCTGAACTGCCCGTTGCTGTAATACACTGTGCTGTAGTTGTATGCCATCAGCTCAAGCTGTGTGATATTCTGCCAGACTGAGTTGCCGCTGAATGTCTGAAGGTTGAGGAACGTGCTCACACCTGAATCTGTTGCAATCTCGTAACCTGTCGCTGTTGGAATCATTGAGGCATAAGCGTAGAATCCCGTGGCATTGGTAATGAACGCTGTGCTGCCTCCTGGCAGTGAGCCGCTGACTGTCTCAGGAGCAGCAGGCAGTGCTATGTTTGCCAGCTGGGTAGCGGGCCCTGCGCTGCTGCTGGTGTAAAGCATCAGGTTTCCGTTCATGGTCCAGCTGTTGAGGGAATAGCCCACCTGCATCGACATGGTGTTTGTTCCCTCCAGCATTCCCAGAGCTCCTGTCACGTTGACCGAGTAGGGCACATCATTCAGTGTGTAGACTGCTGTGACAGGCCTCCACATGAAGAGGTCTATACCCCCTGTGTTGATGTACGGGAACGGCAGCACGCTCGCAATCTGGTTCGACCCGACGCTCACTGTTATATCCCTGTAGGCGGGAACGTTGGCATACCAAGTCTCGTCAGCCTGGAAACCGTATACATAGAGCTGCAGGTTTGCCGCCGTAACATTGTCCGGAACTGTTACGCTCGAGGACGAGGAGAACGGCACAACCAGGTTGGGCTCAGATGGTGCCTGCCCCCCAGGTGTCACAGGATACAGCAGGAGTTCCAGCGAATTTGTGAAACTTCCGCTGATTATGGCCATGGGTGGGGAGAATGAAACAACCACCGAACCATGGAGCACAGAGGCGTACTCCGTCAGATTGCTCTGGACGGACCAGTTGCCATATTCGGGGCTCGTTCCGGTGAACATGGTCACACCGTTTATGGCAAGGCTGTATGCAGAATCATACACAAGCCCGGTCGCTGAACCGTTGTAGACAAGGACAATTGATGCCCACTGCCCGGAAGGTATGTTCACCGTTGTTGTATACGGGGAGCCGTAGCTAGTCACAACAAGGTTGGACACCAGATGGACCACTGTTGGAGTTGTGTCCGGAACTGACGGGTTTGGAGCAGCACTAATCCCAGAGTTGTTGCTGATTCCTCCCTCCGGGTTCTGGACCTTCATGAGCCCGTTCAGGGGCAGATAGTCGCCCTGCGGATACATCAGCAGGTTATCGTTGTAAGGGACAGTACCAGCGAAGTTCCACCAGTAGTTGCCTCCCTCATATGGCCCGCCGGTAATGCTCCCGCTCAGGGAGACACCGTTCACCATCGATACCGATGATGCAGGCCTGAGAGATACGTTCCAGTCATTGCTCCATAGCACAGGCAGCCCGTTGTAGGGATTCTGCGGAGGGCTGTAAGCTGTGAAGTATGTGTCGAAGTAGTTGTTGTAGATCGTGTTTCCACTGCCATACACGGAAAGCCCCAGAGGTGCACCGTATATGTTTATTGCAGCGAGTTCCGTTGCATTCAGGTCACCATAGTTTGTCAAGAAGTAGTTCCCGAAGAGAGTGTTGTTTGAACCCCCGAAAACCACCATGCCGCTGTCCATTGTGTTAATGGTATTGTTGCCGATCAATGTGTTGGACGAGTCCCACGTCAGGATGTTCCCGTCCGGGATGCCCGCTGACTGGTAATAGAACCACCCTGTGATTTGGCTGTTGTTCCATATCGTCACGCCCGAGGTGTGGTAGAGCCAGTATCCAAGGTTGTTGGACAATGGCAGGCCGTCGAAGTTCAGTTGCGGATACAGCACTGGCAGGTAGCTTATGGCTAGGCTGGGCATTCCCGTTATCATTACGCTGGCTGATGTGTAGTAGAGCATGACTCCGGCGAATACCGGGAAGTTGTAGTCATTGAGCTCCCCGAACATTGGGTTTATCGGCCCATACTGCTGGTTTTCGAGCATGTACGGGTTGCCCTGTGTTCCGCTTCCGGAAGTTGAGATGTTGGCAAGCTGTGCGTTGTTCTCAGCAAACAGAGGCGTGTAGATTCCCATAGACGGGTCCCTGACCAGGTTCACCAGGTTTCCCTGGCTGAACCAGTGATGGAAGTGGTGGAAATCGAAATGCTCTCCAAAGCCGTCATGGTTGTCAAATGTCCTGCCGCTGAATGTTGGAACAAGCTGGACAGTCTGAGGGTCATAGTAGCTCATCAGGACCTGGGCGGAATACTGCCCGGCAGGAAGGTAGAAGTTGTACCCGCCAGATTGGGACAGGGGTGCCCAGGCAGCTGCAGACTCGTTGAAATTCTGCCCCTGGCTCACGAACATGAATGCATTGCTCGGGGAGATATGCCCTGTGAACTGGAACATCTGGTTCGTGCGGGAAAGGTTCCACATGCCATAGAGGAGAGACGGGCCGGCATAGAGGTGCGCGACTGAATTTGGCGTCCAAGAGACGGTCATGCCCTCCGAGGTCTCTCCGGTATCAGTCCCGAAGTTGTATGCAGAAGGAACATTCACGTACTGGCTCTTACCCATATGGTGGTGCCAGTGGCCGTATGAAAATCCATTATCCCCAAACCCGCCGTGCATGCCATGGTTGTAGTCCTTACCATGCCCCTGCGACTGAAGGTACTTGAGAGACATTGTTCCATTCACAGCGTAGATTGAGTTGCCTGTTCCCCCGCCAGGACCGCCGAGCATGATCTCAGCATCATAGGGAAGGCCGACAGGGGACAGCTGGAACCCGTTTACCATGAACTTAGAAAGGGGTGCACTATATCCGGCAGGCATTCCGTATGTTGAGTTGAAGACAACCCCATCATAGGTTCCGCTCAATCCTGTGCCTGGGATGGAATAGTTGAAGAATACGGCGTCCCTGCCATTGATCAGTGTTGCGTTCATGTACAGATTCACGGTGAATGGGAAGTTCATGTTTATTGTGGGCCCGGCAGCAATATGCACACCAGTATATGGGTAAACCACTCCGGTGGAGCTGTAGATTGCATTGTTAGTAAGGAATGCTGCTGGGCTTGAGAAATTCCAGACATTATCCTCGAAGCTCAGCTGGTGTGTCGAAAGAGTATACAGTATTACATTCTGAGTCCACATGCTGTAGTTTGAGACCCCAAAGAGGGTGACACCGGACATGACTGTATTCAACTGTATTGTAACCTGGTCGGGCCCGTCATTGGCTATGTTGGCCACCGAAAGGTTGTTCAGGGTGATGCTTCCAAGGAAACTGCTTGTCTGGAGTACAGATCCATGCAGGTGCCCGTCCCGGCTCTGAGTTCCGAGGTAGCCTATCCCCATGGGAGCTGGTGCCCTGGAATAAAACGGCTGCACTACTCCATCCTTCACCCCTGCTGAACGTTTCAGGTTCGGCACGAATATTTTGTCTGAAGGTCCCTTGTAATTGCTCAGGGTACTTGTCACGCTTTTCTGAAAAGTGTTCTGACTGCCGGCCTGTGGAGAAGGCTGACCAGAGGGTTGCTGTTGTGCTGGCTGATTTTGTTGCGCTGCAGGCGACACCGCAGGCGTTGCCTGAGTATTTCTTGATCCTGCCTGTGCCCCCGGAGAACCCGCCCCGTCAAGAACCGACAGGGAGGATAAGACCATTATGGAGGCAACAAGCACGGATACTAGAACAAGAATATTTCTATGCTTGTTATGCATGAAAGAATATACTCACATAAAATATATTAATCTTTTTGGTTCACGGTATTATTCATTTTGAGCCTGTGTTTAAGCCCATTCGTGATGACACATCTTCTTCTTTTATTAACCTCTTTCGAAATTTCGCACATTACTTTGTAAGCCTGCAGGGTGCAGATTAAGCATTCTTTTCCATTAAGAAGGCATGTGAAGCTTGCACCTTTTGTACAATGTGAATGATTATCTACCCGCAATCTCATGAAACTTCAGTGGATATGTCAGGAGTTCAGTGGGAAGATTACGTGATCGCTGACCTTGATGCCGAAACATGGACAGATTTTGAGCGCTTTTTTGCAAAGTACAACGGAGTGCAGGCATGCTGCTGGTGCGTGTATTACCACAGAACCGGTGCAACCCCCGGAAAGACCATGGAGGAGAAATGCAGAAACAATCTGGATATGAAAAAAGCCATGGTGCACGACGGCAGGTCAAGGGGAGTACTCATCTACAGTCATTATGAAGTGATAGCATCCTGCCAGTACGGACCGGGGAAAGATTTCCCTAGGATTGACAGGATGAGGCGCTATTCGGCTATCGATAGACCTCTCCCCGCAAATAGCCTGTGGAGAATAACTTGCTTCTTCGTCGACAGAGCGCACAGGAGGAGAGGGGTTACGAGACTGGCTTTGGATGCTGTCCTGGAGAGAATTTCCCAGAATGGCGGAGGCTTGGTGGAAGCGTACCCCGTCAAGAACAGGAAGGGGGTTGAGAACTGGTTCGGTCCGCTGAAGATATTTTCAGAGAGAGGGTTTGAAATTGTGGGCAACTTTGGGAACAGCAACGTCCTTGTAAGAAAAACTGTCAGGGCGGAATCAGTTGAATAGCCCTTTACTGAGCTGCCCCATAATCTCCGCCGCCTGCCTTCTGGGGGCTGTCAA
>JBJKRS010000042.1:0-3751 GCA_046704525.1 Thermoplasmataceae archaeon | reverse complement strand
AAGCTTCCTTCTTCCTGCTGTCCACCCTCATGGTCAGGTTCACCGTTATATCTGCAAAGACATCCTTGAGCGAATCGTTGATGGCAACAGCTGGAATGCCTTCGTCTGCTTTCTCTACGACTTCGGTAACCAGGGGTATCCTGCCCAGGAATGGGACATTGTGCTCCTTGGCCGCCTTCTCGCCGCCGCCTCTCTTGAAGACGTCAATGCTCTCCCCGCAGTGGGGGCAGATAAGGCCACTCATGTTCTCAACAATGCCGATTACGGGAAGTTTCAACTGGGAGGCGAAGTTTATCGCCTTCTTTGCATCAAGAAGCGCCACGTCCTGCGGCGTAACAACAACAAGGATCCCGTCAGAGTCTGGTACCAGCTGGGAGACGGTTAGCGCCTCATCGCCGGTGCCCGGAGGCATGTCCAGTATGACATAGTCCATTTCTCCCCATGCGACATCCTCAAGAAATTGCTGAACAGCCTTGTGCCGTAATGCTCCCCTCCATATGACAGCCGTCTCTTCATTCGGCAGCAAAAATGCCATGGAGATGACTTTCACTCCGTATTTTGTCTCCATGGGAAGTATCTGGCCCTTGTCGTTTGCATAAATCTTCTCCTTGTCCACACCGAGCATTTTGGGGTCATCGGGGCCGTTGATGTCAGCATCAAGCAGCCCGACTTTGAAGCCCTGTTTAGCAAGCGTCACAGCCAGATTGACTGCAACAGTGGATTTGCCTACTCCGCCCTTGCCACTCATTACCATGATTGTGTGCTTCACACCCTTGTATTTCTCGGACTTTCCAGGTGGCTGAACCATGGGCTGCGGAGGTGGCTTATTCATCTTGATAGTGCCTGATGGCATGCTTGAAAATTGCAACTTACTATTTTACTTTACTTTGAAACACACAGCCTGATCAGCGAGCAGAGAGCATTTTATTCAGTCTCTGGAAAAATTATAAACTTGGTGGCAATTCAGCAGTTATCATGTTCAAGGATGGCTGCGTGTTCTGCGACGACATAGGAACAAAGCGAAAGGCTGCCATCGTCTATGAGGATGACACCTCCATGGCATTCATGGATCTGTTTCCAGTGGAGGAGGGGCACACGCTTGTCATCCCGAAAGAACACTATGAAAATATCTTTGAAATTGGCCCAGAGCCGTTCAGGCATGTCCAGGAGCTGGCGAGGATTCTCTCCAAGGCTGTGCAGAAAGCACTGGACGCCGATGGGATCAACGTTGGCCAGAACAACGGCACCTGTGCCAACCAGAGGGTGATGCACTATCACCTCCATATCATCCCCAGGTGGTGCGATCGCAACCTCAACTGGGAGAGGATAAGGACCAACGAACAGGAACTCGGCACCGTCGCCCTTAAGATCCGGGAAGTGTTCGAGGAGTTCAGGGATGAGCTGAATTTCTGACAGAAATGCCCTTCCCTGGCGATCAGCAACCATTCCCCGGGGCTGCTTACACTATGTCCAGCGCTATGACCCTTGCCATTCCTCCGCTTCCGCCCTTGATCTTCACAGGCAGCGCGGCGATCAGGTATTTCTTCCCTGTTTCACGCTGCTCAAGGCCCGCAAGGTCCTCGATGAATGCCATGTCATGTCTAAGCAACTCCTTGTGAACCCCGAAGTCAGAATGTGCAAAGGGCTCTACCCCCAGGGTGTCGATACCGATGACCTTGGGTCTTCTCTCAATGAGAAAGTCAACTGTGTCATAGCCAAGGCCCGGGAAATCGTACTGGAATTCCTTTGAGAAGGCCCTCTTCTTGTCCCACCCAGTGTGTATCAGCACAATCTTTCCGTTGTATTCCGGCTTCCATGCGTTCTCGATTGATTCGAGTCCTATCTCAGTGCCATCTAGCTTTGGCCTGATGACGTACCCCTCCCCAACAAGGGAGGATATGGGTATCCTGTCCACAGTAAGGCCATCCTCAAGCATATGCGAAGGCGAGTCAATGTGTGTTCCCGAATGCGTGGCTGAATAGTAACTCTCCACTTTGTACCCGTCCCTGGAAACCGTTCCGATAGGCTTTATGTCCACGAGAGGGTTTGTCGGCCATATTGGCATGTATGTTTCCAGAGATACGCTCAGATCATAGAATCCTCTTATCTCCATGCTTTTACAAACAGATTACCCAAGATAAACCGTGCACCGAAGATGTGAAGGCTTGCAAGCCAATGTCACATACGGGCAAGTATTCTGTGTTTCTTTTCAAGGAGAAATTTCTCTCTTTTCAGAAGGTATGAACTGCTTCAGAACTTCAGTACAACTGGCGGGACTCCATTTGTGCCGTTTTGGCAGAGTAGGGGCAGTACTTGTGCTGGCGGGGCAAAGCACTTCTGCACCCTGTGCATGTTACCTGTATGAGAAGCCTCGTGGAACTGCTGAGGACCTTGGATTACGGCTATATTATTTCCGGAGGGCTCGTCATCCTTACGGGAATTGTCCTTTATTTTTCTGTTTCTCAAGGCATGGGAGGAGCACTTCTCGGCGTCGGATCTTTCACATTGCTCGGGGGAGTCGTCAACCATATTCTAGGAAACCCCATATCTGCTTCCAGCAGGCGCCTCATCATCATATCGGTGGTGGCTTGCGTAGCAGCAGGATTGAGTATTGGGTACGTGCCAATCTTCCTGTCGAATGTGCCAGTTTTGCTTGAGATTGCCGGTGTGCTTCTTCCGTCCGGTGCGGTTATGGTTTACGCGACCCTGAGGATTAAGGAAGACATGGGAAACTCGAAGATTGCAAGGTTAGCAGGTTTTTCGCTTGCAATTCCGGGAGTTATTCTGCTGTTGCTCTTGTTCACAAGTGTGTCAAGTCTCAGCTACACCTACTTTGGCTCTGTTCTGCTTGTCACCGGCGCGTTTCTCGCAATACTTCCCAATGCAGCGAGGAGATACGCCCGGAGAATCGGCCCATATGTGATCTGAATGCAGATCAGCCCATGGAGGGCGAGAGCGATGGGACTGCAAGCACAAGAGACTGAGTGTTGACCCAATATTCTAATAATCAAGTGGGATTGTCTTCTAATACAGTCCTATTTAAGGCAGGACAGAGTGATTTGATATGAAGAGCGTGGAAGATCTCTACAAGAGAGCCCTGGAGCTTAAGAACAAGGGCATGTCGGACAAGGAAATTTCAACAGAATTACACCTCTCAGTGAACACTGTCACCTGGCTTCTCAGCAAAGATTTCCTGAAGGAGTCCAGTGTCCAGGACGTGAAAATAGGGTGGAGAAGCGCAGGCGTCTTTGGCAACAGGATATACAACCTGGCAGAGGTCATTGCGGACATCATTGACGAGGAGTCCATAAACGGGAACTTCGAGGTGGATTCAATACTGGGAGTTTCCATCAACGGTATACCATTTGCCACCATGGTTTCTTTCATCCTGGACAAGGAAATTACAGTCTACAGGCCACACCCCTCAAGGGAGGAGGGTTTCTTCAGTAGCAACTTCGCAGGAGTTAAGGGGAAGAACGTGGTTGTACTTGACGATGTTGCATCGACGGGAGAGACGCTGAAACGTGCCATTCTTGATGTGCAGAAAGCAGGAGGGAAAGTCGTCCTTGCAGTCGTGCTGGCGTCGAAGATGGGCGGCGAAGAGATCAGTGGCATCAGGGTCAGGTCCATACTCAGGACGAGGCTGGTAGGAAGCCAGTAAGGACAGATTATGCACTGGGCAGACGTTTTCGTCCAGGACCTCGCGGGAGAGCAGTTGTTCTCGACAGGCATATCCCCTTCGGGCCCGATC
>JBJKRS010000041.1:0-8600 GCA_046704525.1 Thermoplasmataceae archaeon | reverse complement strand
ATCTCATCCAATGAGTCCTTTCACCCCCATGAGGGGGGTGCAGAAACCAGGTCGTTCGAGACCTTCAAGCGGCTTGCTCAGAAGGGATTCGACATCAAGGTCCTCACGAACGGTTTCACAGAACCGCCGGACATCAAGGGGATCGATGTGGAGTTTGTCACGGACCTCAAGCCATCCCGGTACTTCAAGGTGGATTCCAGGTACCTGATGGGGGCAATGAAGTTTGCATCCAGTGTCCGCAAGAGTCTGAAGGCAAACAGGGATTATGACATTTACAATTTTGATGAGTTTCCCCTCATCCATGCACTCAGCGGTGCTCAGGCTGTCGAAAAGAAGAAGAACACATTCTTCACCTGGCACGAGGTACTGAGGGACTACTATTTCTCGAGGAACGTGTTCTGGAGGAAGGTGGCCAGCTGGGAGGGCCTGGTATACAAGTTCATTACGAACCACATCGCGGTCTCGGACAAGGTCTCAAATCTCCTCAAGAATACTTACGGGTCCAACAAGCGCGTGGACATAATTAAGAACGGAGTGAACACGAAAGAGTACCGGTGCGACGGATCGAAGGAATGGGGGAAGATCATCTATGTTGGAAGACTCGAATCGCACAAGAGGTTGGATCTCCTCGTCAAGCACGTAAACAGGCACAAGGACCTGAACCTCAAGATTGTTGGGGGTGGTAGCCAGCTTGGGCACCTCAAGAGTATGGTCAACGGGCATGGAAACATTTCCTTCACAGGGCACATTCCCCACGATGATCTGGTCAGGGAAATCAAGGATTCCTGGCTCTTTGTCATGCCAAGCTATAGGGAGGGGTTCTCAATCGCCTCCCTTGAGGCCATGGCTGCCTCGGTTCCTGTCATTGCAATGGACGGGCCGTTCAATCTCGCAATAAATGAGGTCATCAGGGATGGCTACAACGGCCTGGTGTCCCGTGATTTCGACGATATGATAAACAAGATCAGGCAGCTTTATGCGGACGAGGAGAGGTGGAACCTTCTTAGCCGCAATGCGAGAGATTTCTCCACGGGTTATGACTGGGACACTATCGCAGACAAGCTTGCCAATCTCTATCTGAACGTGGTAAACAATGAAGAAGGCGGCATCTGAGTTCGCAATCCTGTTCGTCCTCTCCTTTGTACTCAGAATAATGCTGTTCTACCCGTCCTTTATACAGGGCGGGGACCTTGGGCAGTTCACCACTTTTGCTCGTGAGGTTTACCTTGCAGGAGGGGCAATCCCTGCGCTAAACACTCTTTATTTTCCCGGGACCCAGTTCATTTATCCGCCGGTGCTTTCTTTGGCAACCGGTGGGCTGCTTCTATTGCACAGCGGCGGCTTTGCACCATATGCCGCCATGAGGGCAGAACTCATAATGGCTGCTGTCGCCAGTTCGGGCACATCGGTTCTTGTATACAATCTTGGGCGGAAAGACTGCAATGGGTGGAAAAATTCAATCGTATTCTCACTTGCCCTCTTCTTCATGCCGGACCTGTCAGCGCTCTCCTGGGGCGGGGATCCTGCTGTAGTCGCAGAGTTCCTCGTGCTGCTGATGCTTTTCTTCATGGAGAGGAGCAGTAAGGGATGGAAATGGGCTATTGCGGCTGCTGCATGCTCTATACTTGTTGCTTTCACTCACGATTTGACTTTCTTCCTGATGACCCTGACACTAATCCTGATACTTGTTTACGACCTTATCCGGAAGGGGGTTCGAGTAGTGCACATGGACCTTGCTGTCCTCGTTGCAGGATCAGCAGCAGGGGTTGTTTGGTGGTATCCCCGTGCAGGTTTCGTGAAAGGGGCCCTGCTGGCAACCGGATCTTCTGGGTACGGCTCTATCAATCCTGCATCCTCCGCCCTGCCATTCATATATGTATTCCTGCCATTTGCTGCTGCAGTAGTTGCGATTCTCCTATACACACTCCTGACCACAGATCTGAAGCTTTCAAAAGTGAAGTGGGACCCTTTCGTGCTTGCACTCATGGCCTCGCTCATCTTCATACCGTTCATTCTGCGATCTCCTACACTTGGGGCACGGATTCTCTATTACGGGATAGTGTTCGGTGCAATAGTCACAGTAAGGCTGTTTTCTTCAGCTGGAGAAATCAAAAACGGCAGGAAAGCTCAATTTAGCCTGGGGAAGAGGAAAGTAGCCATCGGGGTTGCTTTGCTTGTTGCTGTAATGGCAGTGTCCGTTCCCCTGCAGGCAGCAAGTGCATACCAGGGCGTGGTTCACTACAGATCCGGGTACTACCAGTATGATCCCGCTCTCCTTCAATGGGGGGAGAGCAATTTCGGAAACTCTACCGTCGTGGCGCCCAACATCGGGAATTACATATCAGCGGTAGACGGGGTCCCGGTGATAGTATATGGTAACTTCCTTGTTGGCGGAGGCCAGATAGGCCAGAGGAACGCCGCAGCATCAATCATATCAGATCCGGGCTCTTCACTTTCATTGCAGTACCTCTCCCAGTACAACATCGGCTACGTTGTCGTAACGGAAACTGCAGCGATCTCAAATCCAGGGCTGTTCCCTGCGGGGATGTACTCAGCTGTATTCCAGGACAGTCATTATGTTGTTGAAAAATACACTGGCTCGCAGGCCTAGAGTCCGCCGAATACCCTTTTCTGCATCGATTTCGGCATGAACTTTGCTATGGTCATCAGGCGCCCTATCGACTTTGCGCCTTTCCTATGCATTCTCCTGTGCAACTCATGATGCTTCATGAGCCATGGCCTTATCTGGTTGCTCCAGACTTCCTGGTATTTTGAGGGGTCTCCTGCAGCAACGGCTTTTCCCGCCTCCTTCCCGCTCCAGAATGCCCCCTGGAGTCCTCCGGCTGTTGTGTTAAGGACCGCATTGATCATGTCGCCTGTGTAGAGGACATTGCCTTTCACTACAGTCTCAACAGGGGACCCGAGCGGAATCTGGTGGGCTATGGTGCTTATGGGCTTGCCCTTCACCTCCGGGAATTTCTCAGTGAATCTTGCAAGCACGTCAGAAGGCCTGTCGCGGGAGAGAGGATAGTAGCAGACACCAATTTTCCTGGTGGTTGGAGTGTCGGCGAAATCCCAGAAATATCCTCCTGGCGCATTGTCGCTGAACCAGAGCAGCATTTCGTAATCATCCCTTGTGGGGAGTTCCCTAACTTCCTCATACGCAACGAGCACGTTTTCCCTGCTCAGCTTTTCGCCAAAAGAAGACTGCGGGCCAGCGGCCATTATGACATATTTTGCGGTCATATCGCCATCCTGGGTGCTGACAGTGTTATTGTCAACAGACGTTACCCTTGTCTTCAGCTTTATCTCAAGGTCTCCTGCAAAGTCCCTGGACAGGAACTTCTCGTAGCTTGTGAAATCATAGACCAGCCCGACAGGGTGGTCATAATTGAGAGAGATGCTCTTCCCCGTGTCAGTTTGAAATTTTATTCCGTCAATGAAAGATCTGACTATGCTTTCATCAGTGGGCATTCCTATTTTTTTTACCCATTCCATTGACACGGCTCCGGTAGACCTCACGGGAAGGCCTATTTCGTCCTTCTTGTCCAGTATCACGTAGCTTGCGCCAGCATCCTTAAGGGCGGCTCCTGCGGAAAGCCCTGCAGTTCCGGCGCCAATCACTATTGCGTCATAGTCGTATTCCATGTTGATGATCTGGGCTATTTCTGCTGGAATATTAATGTTGGCAAAACCAATACGCACCAACCAAATAGTATTCCTCCTCATACATGAGTCGTGCTTCATATCTCACCGCAAGATCTGACGGAACTGTGGGAGGAAATGCCTGCACGCTTAGGGTTGCGCACCTGGTTACGGGTTTAAGTGCAGCCTGGAAGAAGTTCTGTGCATTTTAACATTCGGAAATAATCCGTTTACTCTCTATTTTAAGTTGTGCCATTAATGCTTATAATGCCCCTTTAAACATGATAAGGCTCTTGATATACATCTGTGGGAAACAAACGGAGGAACTCAATGATTAGTGTGAACAACCAGCAGAGAACGCTCCTGTTTCATGCGGTATCACTTTTGCTTTCCCTTACCACAGTGCTCATCTCCTCCACTCTCTTCGTAGTCATTGTATACATTAATCACACCATTCCATTTGCTCTGCTCTGCCTCTTCATCGCAATCTTTGCAACCAACGCTGCAATCATGGCAATTTCACTCAGAGGTGTAATGAAAACATTGCCAGCTTACATGGCAAATGAAGGTGCAAGGAGGGTTGTTGTCTTCAGCAGAAGCGAACCAAGGAGCGAATCAGATGGAGTGCCCCAGGAGAAGTACTTGTCGAGGAACGAGAACGAGATCGTAGGACTTCTCAGGAGAAACGGGAGCAGGATGCTCCAAAGTTCCTTGACATCATCGCTCCCGATCTCAAAGGCCACTATTTCACGAACACTGACATCACTGGAAAATAAGGGGGCCCTGATACGTGTAAGAAGAGGGATCACTAATGAGGTGATTCTTTCCGGATCCAACAGGAAGGAAACGATCATGAAACACATTTCAGGCAGGCTATAAGAGCTGTTTCACGATGTTATTCAATATGGAAAACAGAGGCTCAAGCCTTCTATGGGTCCTCGTTGCCCTGGTTGTGGCAGTGTCAGTAATCTCAATAGTGCTTGCATTAATCTTCGGCAGAGGAGGATCATATGACACTTACGGGCCATTTGGAATGATGGGATACGGGTACTATGGAATGGGCATAATAATGCCCATCATCGGGGTAGTGACAGCAGTATTTGTGGTTGTTTTCATATTCTTCCTGCTCGATTCCTCCAGGGGACCGGTAAGCAATGGCGGCTCTTACACCCACTACGAACCAAAAAATGGAAAGAGCCCGGAGGATATCGCAAGGGAAAGGTTCGCCAGAGGAGAGATTTCTGAAGAAGAGTTCAGAAGAATCAAGGAGACGCTTAGGAAGTAGCCTTCCACAAGACACCCTGAAATGCAACTAATCCGGAACCTTTTCATTGAAAATGCAAGGTGTGTTCAGAAGGTCACAAATGTGTTCTTGCTGAGCATCTCTATGATGAAATGCCTGTGAGACCCATCGAATCCTCCTTTTCTTTAACGCAATTACCATGGCTGCAGCGTTGTGTAATGGTCTGATGGGCCCGACCGGATTCGAACCGGTGATCACCGCCTTGTAAGGGCGGTATCATAACCACTAGACCACGAGCCCTGAGTAGATAATAGCCATCATAGGGGATAGTTTCATAAATTTATTGCTTCCGCAAGAAGGCTAATTCCGGTTCAATCATTACCCTAACATGTTTGGCAAGTCTATCTCACCGCTCATGCTCCGGCGCTGTGGAGTTTAAAAAAACATCAGTATGTAAAAAAATATTATTTACCAATGCACGATCAGTGGTCATGGATCTTGACGACGAGAACATCGATCAAGGCAAAAGAAATTTTCTCAAAGCGATGGCAGTAATGTCCATCGCAGCAGCTGCTGGCGGTGCAGTTAAGGGCGTTGTCAGCAATGTAATCACACCATCAGAAGGTTTGACAGGTTTCCCGACCATGACCCTTGTTGATTCCTCGGGAAGTGCCATCAAGGCATCCCAGTGGCCGGTCAATTCATCAAACATATACCTATTTTATTATCCGCTCACATCAGACCCAAACTTTTTCCTGAACCTCGGGGACAGCAAAAACAACCCGGTTCAGGTGCCAGCTACTGACGTGACTATACCTGCGAACGGAACCAAGTACAAGTTTCCGGGAGGAGTGGGGCCCTCCAAATCAATAGTGGCGTCGAGTGCAATATGCCAGCACCTTGGATGCGTCCCCCCGATTATTCACTATTATCAGCCCGGCACGGCCATACCTGGACATTCCGGTCTCCTTCAGTCTTACAAGCCGAACAGTGGGCTCATCCACTGCAACTGTCATGGAAGCACATATGATCCATTCAAGGGATTCTCGGTAGTAACAGGTCCAACAGCCAGACCCCTTCCTACGGCAGTTTTATCATACAATGAGTCAGATGACACTCTGTCGGTTAACAGTATGATAGGCCCCACGATATACGGCAAGACCTCGGATCTCTCTGGTGGAACACCATTTTCGCCCGGCACTACGGAGACACAGGTAGAAAACACGGGTGCTGCATAATGGAGGAAAATTGAATGGCTGACAAGAAAAAATACGGATTTTCCAGCATACTCAAATCTGAACTTGGAGAAGACCCGCTGAAGATTAACGAGCTCCCTGTCAGGCGTGTGCCTGACTACATGAGAAAGAAAGGAGGGATATGGTACTGGACAGGGGCGCTTATTACCATGGCATTTCTGTACCAGGTCATAACAGGACTCATTCTTCTTCTGTACTATAATGCCGGTAACCCATATATCTCCACTGAGAACATCATCGCCAACGTACCCTATGGAATGCTGTTCCTTACTACACACCTGTACGGTGCGTATGCAATGATTGTCCTGATATATGTCCATATGTACAGGAATTATTTCTTCGGCTCATACAAGAAGCCAAGGCAGCTCCAGTGGATACTCGGCGTCATACTCCTCGCTACGACGATAGGGGTGGGTTATTTCGGATACTCTATGACCGGAGACGTTCTTGCAATAGATGCAACGGATGTCGGAAGGGGAATAGCGCAGTCTGTGCCCATCGTCGGAAACCCTCTGGTCGGGATATTCTTTGGTGGGGGAACACTTCTTAGCCTCTTCGAGAAGATGCTCGGATGGCACATCATACTGGCAGCAGTTGTTGGAGGTCTCTTCGGGCTCCACTTCTACCTGGCAGAAGCCAACAGCATGGCGCCATCACACAAAGAGTCCAACTACAAGGCTCCGGCAATAGATGTGGAAAAACCAGAATACAAGCAGTGGAACCCCTACAACATGGTCTTCATGATACAGCTTGCTCTTTACACATTCGGGGCAATAATACTCCTGACAGCTGTCATCGACGCGCTTCCTTCGGTGCCCACACTCTTTGATCCGTTCCCTCAGGTTGCACCTTCCAGCCCGCTGGCATCATATGTGCCAACATATCCTCCATGGTTCCTGCTCTTCGTTTACAAGGCGGTGGATTTTGAGATATTCCTGCCGTTCGGGGCATATTCGGCTCTTGTCGCCACAATAGTGTTTGCTGTCATTCCGCTGCTATACTTCCTGGTTCTTCCATTCATTGATTCTAACAATGATCTTCACCCTCTTTCCAGGCCCGTAATTACGGCGTTCGGAATACTTGGGGTGGTGTACATGGCAATACTCTCGCTCTGGGGCGCCGTTTCGCCGGGGACCCAGATTCCAGCGTATCAAACTGCAGCTGTTCTGATACCTCCATTCATCATAGTGGTGGGAGGGATGCTGCTAATGGGGCGCCTTTACAGGAAGGGGAGGCTGCAGGTAACGTCAAACAAGATGATCGGCTCATCAATACTGTTCATTCTGCTTCTTGTGTTCACAATGTATAGCCTTTCGCAGAACATCAATGCATTTATGGTCACCCCAAACGGTCTCAACCTGACCACGACACTGATGGCAGGTGGAGTCACTGCATTTGCCGCAGTGGGGACCATGAAGAGCGCACAGGTGTCAAAGAAGTACGAGCCGCAGGGGCCGAAAAAGAAGGCAAACCCTGTTCCTCTCAGCATGAACTCCGCAATCGTGATATCGTCGGTACTTGCGCTTGCCTCAGTGGGCATAATTTACGCCGTATGGGGACTGTCGCCGGTCAACATCATAGACGAGGCTACCTTTGGCATAGGCCTGGGCATAGTCCTGATTCTCGGCGGAGTTATTCTGAGGGTATTCAGGATGGCATCCTACAATGAGTGATGTAAGGGTCAAGGGATTCTATGACATCACTTTCTGGCAGGATGCCGGAATAGGCCTCATAGTCCTGAGAAGCGACGACGATGGAATGATAAACGTAAACGCACTCGCAGAGCTCGTGGCTGCTTTGGGAACGGCATCTATTGATGACAACGTCAAAGCTGTTGCCATCACAGGAATGAATAACCACTTCAGCACAGGAATCAAGGGGGACAGCGTGGACAGAAAGACTGCAGAGGAGATTTTCAGCCACTCAAATTCACTTCTTTCGCTCATTTTTTCCTTGGAGAAACCTGTCTTTTCCGTTCTCCCGGGCGACGCTACTGACGCGGGGTATGAGATTGCACTCCTTGGTGACAGGATTCTTGCAGCAGATGGTGCAAAAGTGGGTTACAGCCGGGGACATGGATTCCTGGTGGGCGGCTCAATAACTACTGGGCGTTTCAGAGATAATCTTTCCATCGCTGAGGCATCAGAAGGGAAGAATGTGGACACAGTACTTCCCAGGGACACCCTTCTTGAAGACGCAAAGAAGTATATCCTGGAGAATCAGGGTTATGACTTCCACCTGATCAGGAGGCGGTTCATGAGGGGATTGAGGGAGTCCCTACTCGAGGAGAAGGAATCGTACCTCAGGAAATACAGCCTGTACTGATTCTTTTTTATAGCCAGCTGTACCAATTCACTTATAACATATTTCCTGCCTATCCTTTTCGATACAGAGGTGTTATGTCAGTGATTGAATTGAACGTACTCGCCTGGATGGTTTCGGGCACAGTCCAGATA
>JBJKRS010000040.1:0-23940 GCA_046704525.1 Thermoplasmataceae archaeon | reverse complement strand
TCATATTGTCACCTTAACTGACCAATTCAGAATTTTATTAGATGATTGTAGAATGTGTGGTAGATACCACAGATTCAATAGGGTTATATACCATGCCGTGGAGACTTGCTCCGCGATCCTATCTTTTCCTTGATTCCCTTGCAACTGATGCTCCCACACCGAGGACTATGAGCGCTGCCGAGACTTTGCTGTAAATCAGCAAGTATCCAGCATAAGGTACCGCAAATGCAACTCTTCCTACGAGGTCGCTTGCGGGAACTGGTGAGGGGTCTTTGGCAGGGTTGTTCACACCCTTAGTTACGAAGTATTCCACACCCTTGTGATACTGAATTGCTATTACCTGATGCGCAAAGAGAGTGCCTTTCTCCCAGGGTGCATGGAACACTATCGTGGTGCCAACACTCACTGACGTGGGCTTGACGTATGAAACAAAAAGGAGGGAGCCGGGCCTGATCAGAGGATACATGCTGTCGGTGGGATCAGCGATTGCATAGTGCGTCTCGTGAGTGGCGAGCGGAAGTACAACAACCAGGATAACAAGTGTCGCCACTCCTGCTGCAACTACAGCCGGCGAGACCTTCTGCTTCCTTATCACCTTCTTCGTCCTGAACACCCTCTTCACGGAAAGCGGCTCCTTGATGGTGAGCTCAGTGATGAACAGAACCACGGACAGGGAGACCACTTCCCAGACAAGAAGAAACAGCTGGGATGTCACCAGTGATATGCCTATCTGTGAGAACACAGTGTAGATTGACAGGAAGAAGAGCCCTGGCATTATGTTGAGGTTGCTCTTCATAGTGAGGAATCCCAGATAGAACGAGAGTATGAGAACGAAGGAAGTGTTGAAAAGTAGAAGCTGAAAGAGTCCTGAGAGATTGGTAAACAAAGAGAAAGGAGTCACAGAGAATATGTATACTGCTGCTGACAGTGCCATGCCTGCAAAGGGCTTCTTCCTGAATTCCTTCATTATGATGCCGCTGAGTACAGTAATGAGAGAGATGGAAATCAGAATGGAGTATAGCACATCAGAGCCAAGACTGACAGAAGTGGCAGAGAAATGTAGCTTTCCGAATACAATTCCCGGCTCCACCAGGAGGGTTATGTAAACTGATACGAACAAGACTGCCTTGGCGGCATTTTTGTTCAGGCGGTATTGTGACGGCTTAAGGCCAACCAGCACAAAGAGAGAAATTAAGGCTGCAATGAGACTGGAAAAAGATGTCCTGAACGTGAATTGCCACAGAGCCACATATGGCAAGACAAGTGCCAGCCTCCAGCTCAAGCGCCTCATTTCAATTCTGCACTGTATTGGTTTCCATTATGTTCCACATAGACCACCCTAGACCACTCGTACAGGAATACAGGGACCTCAAGAATTTCGGCCATCCTGAACACGTACTCAGGCTTCTCCAGCAGTATTGCGTTTTCAGAAGGAGGCCTGTTTATGATGATCAATTCGTTCTCATGCTCCCCCTTCACTTTTGCCATTATGTCCCTCTCTGTTGGAACGTATGGAGCAACCATGTAAATAGCAACACCTATTCCGCCAGCAATGGGAAAAAGCGACTCAGTATGGCTCAACGGTAGAACCTGATTTCCTGCTACTGGCTCCTTTGTAAACAGGGTGTTGGCTGCAGTGGTAAGGTTCCCGTACTCGGCAAAATAGTAGCTGCTGTACAGAACGACGGACATCCCCTGGTGAAGAGGTGGAAGGGTCCTCGGTATCACGGTGAGGTTAAGTATCAGGGTCGGAGATGTCCCCTGAACATTCAGCTGATTGTCGATATGGTTTGTCAAGTTGAAAATGTAGCTTATGTTCACGGGTATGGTAAATGTGAATTTGTCTCCCTTTGTTGTGGTGACGGTTGTTGTATTCTGGTAAATCTCCTTGGACCATGATGGGGTCCCAGACTGAACTGTCGCAGTGTTCACGACATAGACGGACTGAGATGACATATTGCTGAGGTTGATCACAAGCTGATCGTTGAAAGTCAGGTTAGCCGTGATCCCCGGATATATCGTACTCGGGTTTATCAGTTCTGACTGATTGTACAGCAGATTGTTCTTCAGGCTGTCATTGACAAGATAGCTGGCGGATTCGTAATAACTGGCAGAGGGTACTTCCTTGATGCCCGGCCCATGCTGCATATATGCAATCCCTCCAACCAGCAGTAGCAAAATTGCCACTATTAGCAGTAAAATTCGCATTAGCAACGGCTGTCTTTTCAAGTATCTTCACTTCCTGCGGCAAGGAACAAGTGCATCCCAAGTTTGCTACTGCAGCAACACCGGGTGAAATTGTATCTATATTGGATCTCTCTCAATAAAGGCTACTTATTTATTTTTATAAATTTTTGCCTCTCGCATTACGTCTGCCAATACCTCCCGACACCTCATCTCCAAAAGTAATGCCCGAATTGGCAACTGATTTCTGTATCTCTCACCGATAATTGGCCGAATAATGGCGCTTGGCATATTTGAACCCGGGAGCTTAAAGAATTTGAGTGCGAAAAAGCACTGGTGAATTCACATAAGTGCGGAATGGCTCAGGAAAATGCAGAGGCACCTGATTGTAGCCTGACAAACGTGGTGTCTATTTTCCTTGATTCATGAGTCAGGTACAATATTATGAAGAGGACCAAGGCAGATGAGACGATGCTCCCTCCGAACATTACCCCATTGAGCAGAGAGAAAAGGCTAAGACTCGCAGTCACCTTCAGATAGATTAGCACAACTTCGGATATGGACACGGAGAGCCCATAAAGAAGGACAGTTATCCTGAGGAATACTGACGCAACTTTGACCTTAGAAAGATACTCAAGAGGCTCGTATCCCCTCTTCACTTCCTGGTAGAGTTTTTCGATTTCACCGCTTGCCTTATCTCCCAAGTCAAGCAGGACTTTCTCCAGCCCCTCATTGTCGTCTGCAGATTTTGTTAGGAGCGTCTCCACTACCTTGCTGGCTTCGCTTTTGGAGAAGAAATCGACCAGCCTGGAGGAGGTCATCAATATTGCTACCTTCTGCATCATTCGTGTCTTCTCTTCAAGTTTCGAGAAATAGAAGCCAAGCGCCGGTCCCAGCAGGAAGAATACAGCTACCGTTGAAGCAAGGATTACAAGAGGGACCAGAATTATAACCAGCATTCAGTCTGTCAACCCTTCGCACGTTATAAAAGTATATGAAATCTCAGGCAGTCGTGAATGGTTCTTCGCAATTCCATCCTATGAGCCGCCGTTTATGGAGTCGTAGAACCTTAGTCTTTCCTTAAGCGCAGCTCCCCGGCCGGTTATCGTGTAAATTTCCTTGTTGACTTCATTCCTCTGAATTGAGATAAGCTCCTTCTTGAGCATATCCACAACTATTGATTTTGCAGTGTGGTAGTTCAAATTGCATCTAAAAATAATCCTAGTGAGAGATGTGCCTTCAGGATCAGATGTTGTCTTGAGGATCTCCTGTATTATCTGTGTCCTGTCCCTGTACTTTCTCTTCTTTGTCCCGGCTGTCTTCCTCGTCCCGCTCTTCTCTGAAAGGCTCATCTTTAAAAGGTCCCTTCCGCTTTGTTTCGAAGGGATTACTTTCTTTTCTTGCCCGACCATAAGAGTCCCGGTCACATAGACGTCGACACCCAAGGAGGACAAAAGCATCTTCTCCTCGGATGAAGGCTCATCCTCAGAAAGGACGACGGCTTTCCAAGACTCGACATCCCTTGCGTTTGCATAGAATATCGTTATCCTGCCCATCCTGTTGCTGTTCTCTTTCTTGATCAAGGTGCAAACAACGGATTTCCGTTCTTCGTCCTGGGATGTGAGTATAAAATCGAACCTGTGCCTGAGGCCGGACCGGCCCTCCAGATACCCGTTAGTTGTATAGGTCCAGTGCTCACTGTTGAGTTCCAGCTTTCGGAAGAGCGGTATCAGGACAACAGTATCCTCGACCTCAACCGTTCCAAAGCCGTTTTCTGAGCTCTCCATCAAGTTTACACCCATCCATACTTTTTATCTAGACGCATGACTGCTACGGGTTTCGAATATTTAATTCTTTTTTCAACAACCGTGTTATAAAATATCATGGAGAGCCGCTGAACGCCTGCCTCTCTGATTTCTAAGCCATCCCAACTGCTTCGGGCTTTAAAAGAAAGGGCCACTGTGACCCACCTCTAAATTTATTCGTAATTTACTGGATATTCTTTCGAAAGCCAGTCTGCCATGCCGCCTAAAACGCTCTCTGCATCAAATCCGTTATCTGCAAGGTACAGAGCAGCGGACTGGCTCCTGTTCCCATGGGCGCAGACCAGAGCATACTTCCTGTCTTTTGCAAGCTTGGGAAGGTTCGATGGAAGATCGCCCAAGGGTATTTTTTCAGCACCCTCTATGACGCCGGAATTCCACTCGTATGGCTCCCTGACATCTATGACAGTGTAGTCGCCCAATTGCTCATGCAGTTCTTCTGTCGTGATCTCCTTGAGCTTCGAAACCGGAAGGCTTTCTGAAATCCAGGACTCCATTCCATTCGGGATTACACGCACCACTTCTATTCCGTTATCCTTGAGCTCACCAGCTGCCTCATCTGCAATGGTCCCGTTCTGCGCCAGCAAAGCAACGCCGGAGGTTGATCCTGAAAGGTACTGTGCCACAGATCTGCCCCATGAGTACCTGCTGTATGGTGCGCTCAGGGACCCTGGAATATGGCTGTTGAAGTATTCCTTGACTGTTCTCGTGTCAATGAGGAGGAGGTTTCCGTCGTCGATCCTCCTCCAGATGTCTTTGAGTGTTTCGTTGTGCATTCCTTCCATTTTATTCTGCCTCCATGGTTTCTCCAATGTTTGATGCCCTCATTTCCTCTGCCCCCTCTGGCGGTGGCTTGAGCAGTTTCATCTGTCTGTCAACGAACTCGCCCATGTCTTCAATGCGGACCAGGACGTTGAACCTGCGCTCATAACCCACTGTTGAGCTCGGCTTTCTGCTCATGAACAGGCCCCCGCATTTTGAGGCCCCGTAGTGGGCAGGGTAAACCTCAGTGTAATCGGGAAGAGACATGATCTTCCGGATGCTCCTGAACTGGCTTTCCGAGGCTTTCTTGATCTCTGCCTCGTCTGCATCTGCAAGGTCCGGCCTCCCCACATCACCCACAAAGAGGGAGTCTCCTGTCATGACAAGAATGGGGTCGTTCCCCCTGTGCGTGTCCTTGACTATGAGCGAAATGCTGTCCGGAGTGTGCCCGGGTGTCTCTATGACCTCAACCTGCACGGAGCCGAGGATTATCTTGGCACCTTCCTTAAACGGATTGAACTTGAATCCCGCCTCGGCCCTGGCCGAGAATGAGACCAGTACGCCAACCTCGGCTGCCAAGGCTCTGGCTGCCGATTTGTGGTCCGCATGAACATGCGTTTCAACGATGTATGAAAGCGATATGCCAAGGTCCTGTGCAGCTAGCACATATTCCTTGACTCCCACCGCCTCCAGAGGATCAATTACCATTCCCTGTCCGCTGACCTCGTCACCAAGGATGTAGGAATTGCATCCAAGAACCTCGTCAGATAGTGTTTTCCAAATCATTTTGATCCCTGCTTGTATTTGCACATACAGGAAGTTTATAATAGTATTTCCGGCAAAAGCTAAATATCACAGATTGAGAGACTTCTGGGTGGGTCCTTCTGATTCTTCCGGATTCCTGACTCCTTTATTTGGTTCCTGTCCATTACCAACCGGATGATAAGGGGGAAGAAGATTCTGATCACCGGAGGAGCCGGCTTCATAGGCTCCAACATGGTTGAGCTCCTCCATGATGAGAACAGCATTACTGTTGTGGACGACCTCAGCAATGTGGATGAGAGATATATAGAGCAGTATAGGAAAAGCAATGGCTTTGAATTCATCAGGGCGGACATATCAAAAGAGGGCAGCCTCGACAGTATAGGGCAGCACGATCTTGTGATCCATCTGGCAGCAAATTCTGATGTCAGGGGGGGTTCTGAGAACCCTAGGAAAGACCTCAGGAGCAATGTGGTCGGCACTATGGAAGTGCTTGAATTCATGAGGAAAACCGGTACCAGTGAGATTGCGTTCGCATCTAGCTCAACGGTATACGGCGAGACGGATGTACTCCCAACGCCTGAATCTTTCGGGCCCTACATGCCCATTTCATCTTACGGGGCGTCCAAAATGGCATGTGAAGGCTTCATAACTGCATATTCGCACTATTATGGCTTCAAGAGCTCTATTTTCAGGTTTGCAAACATAGTGGGGAAGAACTCCACCCATGGAGTCATTTTCGATTTCATAAACAAGCTGAGAAGGAACCCATCCGAATTGGAGATACTCGGGGACGGGACGCAGAGAAAATCCTACATGCACGTTTCTGACTGTGTCAGGTCAATAGTGCACGTCCATGAAAAGAGCAGGGGAACAGACATATTCAATCTTGGGAACGATGCCACAACCTCCGTGAAGGCAATTGGAGATGCTGTCATCAGGGGCATGGGGCTCAAGGATGTCAGGGTAAAGTTCACCGGCGGAATAGATGGAAGGGGATGGAAGGGTGACGTCAAGGTTGCCCAGCTGTCAACTGAAAAGCTCAAGGGAACTGGCTGGGAGAATTCGTACACGAGCGACGGTGCGGTTGAGAAGGCAGTCGAGGAAACACTGTCCCAGATGGGTTGAGGCGAGCCGTCATGTCCGTTTCAATGGAAGAAATTCTCACATTTTCCTGGATGGGCAAGTACAGGGCTGCCTGCAAGTACGACCTCGCGAAGAATGAGCTTGAGGAGCAGGATTTCACAGATATAGGGGTTGAGACTTCATTTTCAGAGTACCGCAGGGAGAGTGACCCTGACGCGTACTTCAGGGAGACCGTGGCCGATATTTACGGCTTAGAATCCAAGAATGTAATCCCAACAGTAGGGGGTACTGAAGGGATTTTCCTGGCAGGAGCCTACCTAAGTACGCTTTCAAGCAGCCTGTTAGTGCCTACTCCTGAATACGAGCCGATATTTGTTGCCCCAAGGGCACTGGGAAGCAAGGTGAGGCTTGTTCCTGAATCAGAAGCAGTTCAGTCTGTGGGAAGTGATGAATCCTTCCTGATGACATCTCCTGGAAATCCCACAGGGAAGGTTCGCCATGAAATGTTCAGGGGAATGCTTGAGTCTACTGGTCCCAATGGAAGGGGGTACGTTGACGAGACATTCTCTGAGTTCCTGTTCAACAAGAGGCCGTTAACGCTGATGAGGGAAAATGACAGGACAGTGTGCTCTACAACCATGACCAAGTTTTTCGGACTCACAAAAATTCGGACGGGATGGATCATGTCTTCGGGGGAGGACACTGACGGGATAATGAAATTCAAGAACCTCACCAGTGCGTCCAACCCAAAATATCCTCTGTGGCTTGCAGCAAATGCCCTGGAAAGAAGACAGGCTTACGCGGCGAAGGTAAAGGATCGCCTTGAGAGGAATCTCCCCGTTGCAGATCGCTTTGTGAATGAATTCGACTTTCTGGAATGGACAAAGCCGGATTCCGCACCTTTTGGGTTTGTCCGGTTTGACCTTTCAGTGGATTCAGAGAAGCTGTGTACGGATGTTTACGAGAAGACAGGAATACTCCTTGTGCCCGGAAAGTTCTTCGGCACGGAGGGAGGCTTCAGGCTCTGCTTCTTCCTCCCACCCGAAAGGAACCGCGAAGCCTTCGGCATCCTTGCAGATTACTTCAGGGACTGCCCGTTTACTTGAACTCGTTGAAGTATTTCACAGCCTCTGACATGTACATTTCCACATGGCTCTTTTCCCTGAAGCCGTGGCCCTCACGCGGGAACAGGAGCAGCCTTGCCTCCTTGCCCTTATCCTTCAGTGCCCTGTAGAACTGGTAGTACTGGCCCACAGGGACATATGGGTCCTCTATCCCATGCATCATGAGGATGGGTGTCTTCACCCTGTCAAGATACCTTATCGGGGAGAACTTGACGAACCTGTCAAAGGCGTAGGGATCCTGGTCGTAATGAATGCTGTCCCAGACAGCCAGAGACGATACACCATGGAAACTTATCCAGTCAGAGATGCCGAAAAGCGACACACATGCCCTGAACCGGTCAGTCTGTGTTATGGCCCATGCCGACATGAAGCCACCATATGATCCTCCGGTTATGTAGAGCCTCTTCCCGTCCAGCTTTTCAGTTTCCAGAAGGTGGTCTATCCCTTCCATTATGTCAGAGAAATCCTTCCCTCCCATGTCTCCCCTGTTGAGTTCAGCGTATTTCCTGCCTTTCCCGGTGCTTCCCCTGTAATTGGGCATGAACACGGAAAACCCGGAAGAGGCAAGAATCGTTGAGAAATCAAGGAAGTTCTCTGTGCTTGATGAAGTTGGGCCTCCGTGAACTATGACCACGAGGGGCGTGTCCTTGCCTGCATTTCTGAAGATGCCGTATACCTCCATCCCGTCTGATGCTTTCCACTTGACGAGTTTCGCGGGTTGTTTCACCAAGTCGCCGAGATGGCTGTTCCTGGCCGTGGCCACCTTTTCCTTCCCGTCCTTCCCTGTGAGGATGACCTCCATTGGCATACCTGACGAAGTGAAAGCCAGCGTAAACCTGTCCCCCGCCATGGAAAACTTTGGAGAGAACAGAGGAGAAACAGAGCCGTACTTGGACCAGTGCACTGTTCCGCCAAGGCTCATGATCTCGAATGTGCCCATGTTGTTCCCAAGTGCATAGATTCTGCCGTCTGGTGCCTCATGAAAACTGGTGAATGATTTCTCCATGCCGTCAGTCAGATTCTCTGATTTTCCGTCGGCAACACTGCACGATATGATGTCTCCGGACTCCACGCCGTTATCGCTCATCAGGCTCTCAATGAAGTGTACCTTCGTTCCATCCTGAGAAATACGAGGGTGCGAGAGCTGCCTTTTCTCAGGCTTGTAGAGGACATTAACACTGCCTGTGCCCAGGTCAATTGTTGATATATCGCTCTCGTACCAAGACCAGTTGTATGGCAAAGGAGAGGTTATTGCCGCGGCAGTGCCCCCGTTTGTTGCGTAATCCCATACCTGGATTCCGGAGGTGATCCGCTTCATGCCCTTTCCGGGCGTGTAGCTCCAGAGGGACTGGAACTGGTGGTCCTCCTCGAAAAAGTAACCGTCATCCCCGCTCTTGACCTTCTTTTCCTTTTCCCTGTTCTCATCTTCTATAAGCAGCAGGAGGGATGATTCATCCGACCATTGTGCTGAGATTATCTTTCCCTTCGGCCTGATATCCTCAGAGGAACCGGACTTTATTCCACAAATTCTCAGGTAGGTGTTCTTTGCATCTTTGAATACGAAGGAGAGCCTGGAAGAATCCGGGCTGAATGCCATGGAGGATGAGGCAGTTCCCGTATCCGAAAGGGTCCTTTCCTCCCCGGAGTTCAGATCCTGAAGAACAGCCTCGTTCTCCAGTATCCCTTTGAACTCCTTGTGGTAGTTCGACGACACATAAGCCAATCTATTTGCGTCAGGCGAGAGTGTAACTTCACTCAGAACCTTCATCCTAAAGAGATCCTGAACGGAATGCCCCTTCATTAAAGATCATCGAATGAACCTATTTATGATTGCTTTTGATCACAAGGGGACTCTCAAATGCAATGGGGAAAGTTCCATTTTGTAAAGGAAGATGATGCGATCAGGACGGACCTGATGCTCTATCGTGACCGCTCGCATTTCCTTCTCCCTCCCAGGGGTGAAGAGAACCGATTCATGGTCAGCGCAGACGATGAAGAAATAAGGTTCTACATCGGAAGCACGTCACTGGAGAGCTATTCTACGCTGGAAAGGTTCTTCACGAGGCTTTACAAGTGCTATGTTATCGAAAATGAGCCCGGCAGAATACGAAGCAGCAACGGGATCCTTCTTTCGAGCAGAGCGCTCTCAAGAAAGCGCCATGGATCTTATTCACCATGGTTCATCAAGAACATGATCTACCTCCCTTCGTCCATCCCGGACCTGCGCATGGACTATGAGGTTGTCATAAGATCCTCCGAGAATTTCGCCCGGGGGAGGCGATACAATTTTGCCCTTCATCTGAGGCCGGATTATGAAGGTGGAACCAGGGGAAGGGTGAAGTCATTCATACGCAGCGAGGTATCAAGGCTCAGGAAGGAGTCTGGCTGGAGCCTCAGGATTAGCGGAAACAGCAAAAAGAGAATGCGATCAGATCTTTTCAGGGACGCATCGTCACTCTGCACTTTTGTTCGTGTGCCTGAAGATGAGGGCAGGTAGCCCTTTGTTGGTTCAGTTTTTACAGTAACCTTTTAGTAATAAACCCCGCAAACAATCCATTTGCGCCCAAATGCAGGCAGGTCTCAAGACGCACTATGCCTTTTATAATTTCCTGCAATATACTTTCCGCAATGTCCCAGCGATTTGAGCCTGAAGGATTATGGTCCGGTAAGGAGTTCAAAAAGTGGGAAAAAGAATCCTTCAATTTCTTCAAGCTCTGGGGGCCGTTAGTACTCGTTTCAGGGATTGCAGGCGGTGTTGGTGCGTACATATTCCGCTGGCTTATCATTTTCAACCATGTTTTCTACTTCAGTTTCCTGGGCGGCCATGGGGTCCCGATCCTGTTTCTTCCAGTGATTGGAGCGCTCATAGTGGGACCAATCATTTACAAATGGGCTTCCGAAGCGTGGGGGCATGGCGTCCCGGAAGTCATGGAGGCCCTGAGGACCCGTGGAGGCAAGATACGAAGCAGAGTGGCAATAGTGAAGATCATCGCTTCATCCGTCACCATCGGTTCTGGAGGGAGTGCCGGCCGTGAGGGGCCAATTGCCCAGATCGGTGCCTCTGTCGCGTCGGTTGTCGGTTCAATATTCCACCTTGACGAGAGGTCGCTCCGGCTGATGGTGATGGCCGGCGCATCTGCAGGAATAAGCGGAACCTTCAAGGCGCCCATTGGGGGTGCACTCTTCGGGCTTGAAGTTCTCAACAAGGAAATCAGGACGACTGACCTGATCGTCATGGGGCTCTCGTCAATTATCGGTTATGCTGTTGCAGTTGTCCTTCTTCCCCCGGGTTCGATTTTCACGCCGTTCGACCTTGAGCTCAAGGATGCAGATCTCCCCTTCTATCTTCTACTTGGTGTGGTGGGAGGCTTCGCCTCCTACGCCTGGACAAGGAGCCTTTACGGGGTCGAGGATCTTTTTGCGAAGTTCAAGCTCCAAAGGAAGTGGTTTTCCCCGTTCCTGGGAGCGTGGGTCGTAGGAATCGTCGGGTTCTTGTTCCCCCAGTCGCTTGGCCTGGGTTATGGTGTGATAAACTCATTTTTCAAGCAGACTCTCCCCATCCATTATGTCACTAATCTTGCCTTATTCTTCCTGCTCCTGCTCCTTGCCAAGCTTGCTACCTCGGCATTTACCATAGGCTCCGGGGGAAGCGGAGGTATATTCTCCCCGTCTCTTTTCATGGGCGCAATGCTCGGGGCACTCTTCGGAATGGGCGTGGACGCCGCATTTCCCTCAATTGCACCGGGATACCTTTCCTTTGCATTTGTCGGAATGGCCGTGATTTTCGCAGGCTCCGCCAAGGCGCCGCTCATGTCAACCATTATCGTTGCAGAGATGGCTGGCTACCAGTCTTTTGTGATGCTTCCTGCCCTGTTCGTAGCTAGCATAACCAGCTACCTGATCTCCGGTCCCGGTTCCATATATATGTTCAAGGTGGAGAGAACCGTCGGGCAGAACGTCCCGGACGAGTACCTGAGAACTCCGCAGATGCCCGCGCTGGCACTGATGATATACAAGGCGCTTAAGTCCAGGAAGGTAACGCAGACCAAGGACATAAAGCAGGAATACAAGAACAAGTAGACCCATGATCTTTTCACGCGCCAGTTGCTGCATATGTTCTGAGCGCTTCGTTGACCGTATCTGCATCATAGATGCCATCGGTAAATATTTAACCAACTAGATATGTCTAGTCTTCAGTTGAGTCGTCCATGGAGGATACGGTGGATAATTCATCTGGAAAAACGTACAAGGACGTGTTCATGAAGCGCGGTGTGGGGTGGGGTAACAGCCCTAATAGCCTGTGCAGGATGGTTACGAGCATGCATCTTGCCGAGGGAATGGGGCTGAAGCGCCTGGTCGACATCGGCTGCGGAGCCGGAGGCGACCTCATTGAATTTGCCCACAACGGCTTCGAGGTCACTGGTGTGGACAACTCGGATTCTTTGCTCGAGAATGTCACCAAATGGGCCAAGCTGGAGGACATCAAGGTAGGAGTATACTGCAAGGACCTCAATGAATTCAGCCTGGAATCCGAATTTGACGTTGTTTACTCAAGCGGGTCCCTCAATTACATGAAGCCGGGGAAAAGGGATGAGATTTTCAGGAACTACAGGGAACACACCTCCACAGGGGGCATCAACGCCTTCAGCGTCATAGTGGAAAAGCCTTTCCTGGACGGTTCGCCACACATGAACGGGGAAGAGCACTACTTCAGATCCGGGGAACTCATGGGATACTACTGGGACTGGGACTTCATTTTCACTGACGAGAAGATAACAACCTGCTCAACCGGTGGCAAGCAGCACATGCACGCCACCAATGTTGTCATTGCCCGGAAGATCTGAAATGCTCCCCTAGAATTTCAGCTGTGCCGGATATGTTGATTCCCCGGATTCCCACTTAAGGCCGCCGCCCTCTATCTTGAGGACATTGGAGCTGTCGCTTCTTGAAAGCGTCACCTTGTTTCCTGTCAGCTTGATGCCAAGGGTCGCATTATTGAGGGCTTCCGTGAGGACCTCGTCCCCTCTCATGATCTCGGGATAGACAATCCTGCCGTTGTAGCTGCTGTACCCCAGTGTGCTCCAGTAATCCGGGGAGAATGTTGTCGTGTCAGTGAAGATCCTGAGGTATGCCTCAGCCTCCGGGCTCACTTTGGAGTGCGCCTTTGCCATCCTGATCAGGGTTGCCAGCTCGTCCCTGATCTTCCTCCCTTCGTTTCTGTGCATCTGGCTCCCGCAGTGGACGATGTTCGCGGTGTAATAGCCTGTCTTGTTGAGAAGCTTCCTCAGCGAGAGAAAGCCCGGGACGTTGTCATATACTGTCTCTGCACCCTTCTTGATTGACACGTCCATGACCGCCTCCTTGAGCTGCCTGCTTGAGGCCCATGTTATGCCGAAACTCTCGGGAAATTCCCACTGGAACCATTCGGGTATTTTTTCATGCTCAGAAGTGGCAGTTTCCTCGAAAACGTCACGGTACCTCTGGGACCAGTAGTCCCTCGGGAGAAATGACTGTGGCAGCTTCCTGAAGGCTCTGAAGTCAATGGGTGTCTCATTGTACCCGAACCTGCTGGAGGCGCGGTCGTACCTGATAGCTCTCTCATTCGGCCCTGCAAAGAATATCTTGTTGTCTATCATTCCGAAGCCGAGTATGGATCTGGATATCATCTCGTAAAGCAGCTTCTTCGAGGCTTCGATTGTCAGGCTGATCCCTGCCTCGCCGAAATTGGCCTTGATTCCCTCAAGCCTCTCCTTCTGCTCGCTTCCCCAGTCCTCCGGATCAGATACGGTCACGAGCCTTGCTTCCTTCACCGGCTTCTCGTTCTTGAAGTCTGCAAGCCTTGAGTTGAGCGTCAGAACCGAATGCTCCAAGAAGTCCAGCTTTTCAATGCTGATGCCGTCCTCACCGACGCATTCGCAGAAGACGTATCCCTCTCCGCTGTCCAGCAGGATGTCATGTATGATCCCCAGAGTCTCGTATCTCGGGACAACAGTCTCTTCCCTGGCAATGCAGAGAGCCGAATATGCCATTTCAAGGAGCCAGCCCTCAATGGTGAGGTGGCCGGCCCAGTCCTTGGCGCCCTTATTCATCAGATGGCAAATTTTCATTATAAGCTATAAACTTTTGCTGATTTCCCTTGCTTAAAAAAAACTAAATGGCATCAGCACGGTCAGCCTACTGCTTCTGGCTTGAGCCGCCGGAAGAGCGTCTCCTGGAACGCTTTTCTTGCGGGGCATCGAGTTCGAAGGTTTTCTCTGTGTATGCCCTGTGGGTCCCGAAGGGCCTGAAGATTTTCCCGTTTCCAGTGAAGAATTTGGAGAAGAATTCCACGTAGATGAGCCTTGCTCCCTGTATTCCGGGCTCAAACACAGCTATCACGAGGTTGAATATCTGGCCGAAAACAAGTATGAAAATGCCCACGACAGCAAGTTCCGGCGACTTGTTGACTCCTTTCAGGAATATCAGGTCGATGATCTGCGAGAGTATGACAGATGCCAGCAGAATCCCCAGTATCCTTGTGTAGGACAGGATGTGGCTTATGATGGAAGGTATCTCCATTCCTCCCTGTGCTTTCTCTGTGCCAACGATCATGCCGAGTCCGGCGATGAGCAGTATGAGGTATATCAGGGTCTCAGGTGAGGATGAGAAATTGAGCGACACCGTTCCGTGGATCAGTGCAAGTCCCAGCAGAGACACTCCCCATGCGAATATGAGCCAGCCGAGCCTGCCTATTGCTTCCTTCACGTGGTGGAACCTGAACCTGTTTATCATCCCGAACACCAGCCCTAGGGAGACCATCCCGAGTCCCATGAAGCCTGAGAACAGCAGGAGCTTCCTCACCATGAAGTCAACGCTGAACATGGAGGGGGGCTCAGCCGGGAATCCGAATATTGTGGCGCCTCCAAATCCGGTCGTGACGGAGAATACGGTGTAGGGCAGAAGCGGGAATCCAAAGAAGTTGTTGAACAACAGACCGACTCCTACTGCGACCAGTGCCCCCGGGATCAGGGCCCTTCCCAGAGTGCGGAGGGAGCTCGGGCCCATTATGGTCAGAACAAAACGTGAGAGTGCCCTGGGTATGTGGCTCTTCCTGGCCGGATGGTCCAGCCTGTGAATTAGCCAGAGCGATATGCCCAGGATTGTGAGCCCGTATCCCCAGTCTCCAACCATGAGGCCGAAAAAGAAAGGGAAAACTATGGCAAATATTGTGGTGGGATCAATCTCACCGCTCCTTGGAAGCGAGTAGAACCTGACGAAGAACTCAAAGATGCCAAGCCTCCCCCTGTTGTCCAGAATGGTCGGAGGGACTTCGTCTGTCTCGACGCGGCTGAATGTCATCCTTCCGGCTGTGATGAAGTTGAGCTTGTCCTTCAGGGGGCCGAAGTACTTCTCAGGTATCCAGCCCTCCATGGCGAAGGAGTCCTTTGTGGATCCCAGCTTCTCGGAAGCTTCCATCTTCTTGACCTCAATCTCAAGGGCCTCCCTGATCTGTGCTATGTTTTCGTATACCCTGTCAGAAAGCTCGTTCAAATTGGATCTTACCTGGTTCAGCGAGCGCCTGTTCTCGGACAGCTTGACGTTGAGGAAGTCATAGTACTCCCCTGGTTTCCCGGTCATAACCGGGACGTGTATGAGCTTGAATCCTTCCCTGCTGGCTACCTGTGCCAGCTCAGAGTCCATTTTCTCAGGTATGGCTATGAGAAGGTAGCCGTTTCCAAGGTCGATGACCCTGGAATCTGCCATTGCAGCTGTCACGGTACCCCGTATGTCCTTGCCTTTCTCCCTTTGGACTATGTAGGATGCGATGTACCTGTTATTGAAGACGGAAAGGTCATAGTCCACATGCTTAAGTATCTGGACTGCAGACTGCCTCTGCTCTATTTCCCTTATCTCTGTAAGGATGTCTGCCTCCTCGTCCCTGAGCATCTTGATGTCCTTCTCGGACTTCACAGAAGATGCAGCCTCAAGGAGTTCCTCCACCGTGGCGAACTGCCTCTTTCCGGCCATGGGCCTCTTTGGCAGCTGTGTCTCCATTCCGCGGAACTTCTGCAGGTAACTGTTGAGATCCCGGTAATGGTGGTTCTCAACTCCCTGCTTGAGCATGCCGGAGAGATCGGGCGATACTGGTTCCAGCTGGATCACGCCGTAGTCGTGCAGGGCAGAAATTATGGTGCCCCTTGCAGTGTTGGACGCGATTATCCTGATTCTTGCCATCTTCTCCGGTAATAGCGACATGCTAGCCTTCCAGGTATTTATTCAGTGCACTGAGCACGATCTTCTCGATCTCTTTGTCCGATATGTCCAGCCTTATGGTGGTTGCCCTTGATTCTCCCTGCTCGATGATCTCGAGGCGCTTCATCTCGAGTTCCCTCTTGAGCTCCTCCATTTTCTTGCCGTAAGTGCTCTCAAGTTCGGCCCTCTTCTTCTGGATCTTCTCTGTACCCTGCCTTCGGGTCTCGTCGTAGATCCTCTTCTGCTCCCTCTCGAAATCAACTATTTCGCCGTCAACGGACTCTTCCTTGTCCCTTATTACCTTGAGTGTCTCCAAATCATTCTCAGCCAATCAGAGCAGCCTCCCAATTATTATTGCAACTAAAGCGGCTGAAGCCGCTACGTTTACTATGAGCAGGGTCCTCTTTATCCTGATGAATTTCCTCAGATTTGCGTTGTTCCTGATCGCCTCGGAGGGGATTGCCTGCTGCTGGTACACCTTCCACTTCGGCTTGTAGTATTCACGCTTCATTTTTCTTCCTCCGCTGCCCTCTGCTCAATCTTTCTCTTGATGACCTTCAGCGTAGTGAAGGTGTCCCTCTCCTGCTCATCGAGCCTCATCCTGATCCTCTTCTGCGTCTTTGTCAGGTCCGGAATGAGGATGTTCTCTATGGCATTGGACCTCCTCTTTGTCCTGTCGATTTCGTAAAGGAGCTTCCTCATGGAGTTCTCCTTTTCCGCGATCTCCACTATGAAGCGGAAAATCTTCTCGAACTTCTTGATTGCGTCATTCACCGGCGGGGGAACCGATACAACCCTGTACATTTCGGACAGTATTGTCTGGGCATAGTTCACTGTTAGTTCCGGGATCCTGACGCCCATTATGTTCTTGGACCCCAGTCCGACGCTTGAGTCGGCAGACATGTATGCTATCCTCTCAACGGTCATCGTGCCCTCCATGATTTCCGCCATCTTCAGGGTGCTGATGGCCTCTCCCACCTCTTCCCTGAGGTTCTCCCTCAACCCCTTGACCTGGCGGCTTATGTTGAAGAATTCCATCACCAGTGACGAACGCTTCATCTTCAGGAGATCCAGCCCTTTCTTGGCAAGCTTGACTCTTCTCCCTATCCGAATGAGTTCTATTCTTGTGGGCTTGACTTCCTGTGACGGCAAACTATCCCCTGTTCCACTTTCCGTATTTCTCTATGTGATCCTTCTTGACTCTCTTCATCTCTTCCTCAGGCAGTGATGAGAGGAGTTCCCAGCCGAGATCCAGGGTCTGCTCTATTGTCCTGTCCTCGTACACCCCCTGGCTTGCATACCTGTTCTCGAAATCATCAGCGAATTTCAGGTATTTCCTGTCGTTCTCCCCCAGTGCCTCTTCTCCCACAATCGCGCTGAGTGACCTGAGATCTTTTCCATTGGCGTACGCAGAATACAGCTGGTCCGCGACTCCGCGGTGATCCTCCCTGGTTCTGCCTTTACCTATCCCCTGGTTCATCAGCCTTGAAAGGGACGGAAGGACGTCTATTCCCGGATACAGCCCCTTCCGCTGCAGGTCTCTGGAAATGACTGTCTGGCCCTCGGTAATGTAGCCCGTAAGGTCAGGAATCGGGTTGGTAATGTCATCACCGGGCATGGTGAGTATGGGCAGCTGGGTGATTGAGCCGCTCTTCCCCTTGATCTTCCCTGCCCTCTCGTATATGGTGCTCAGGTCGGTATACATGTATCCCGGGTATCCTCTCCTTCCCGGCACTTCCTCACGTGCTGAGGAGATTTCCCTGAGCGCCTCGCAGTAATTTGTCATGTCTGTGAGTATGACAAGTATGTGCATGTTCTCCTCATATGCAAGATACTCAGCCGTGGTCAGTGCAACCCTCGGGAGGACTATCCTTTCCATGGAGGGGTCGGATGAGAGGTTGAGGAACATGACTGCCCTGGCTATGGCTCCGGTGCTCCTGAACTCGTTTATGAAATAGTTGGCCTCTTCGCTTGTTATTCCCATTGCGCCGAAGATAACCGCGAATCCCTCATCCTTTCCAACAACCTTTGCCTGCCTGGCGATCTGTGCTGCGATCTGGTTGTGTGGAAGGCCTGAGCCTGAGAATATCGGAAGCTTCTGGCCCCTGACCAGTGTGTTCATTCCGTCTATGGTTGAGATCCCTGTCTGGATGAACTCCGACGGCTCTTCCCTTGAGAACGGGTTGATTGAGTTTCCTACGATCTCTATCTTCTCCTTGCTGAGAATCTCTGGGCCATTGTCTGATACTTCGCCAAGCCCGTTGAATATCCTGCCGAGCATGTCTGATGATATAGAGACCCTTGCAGTGCTTCCTGTGAACCTCACCCTGGTGTTTTCTGTATCCATGCCGGATGTCTGCCCGAATACCTGAACAATGGCCATTCCCCTCCTGGTGTCAAGGACCTGGCCGGTTCTCCTCTCTCCGTTGGGGAGGGTTATGTCCACCAGCTCGTTGTACGCAGCGTTGGGGACGTTCTCGACAAACAGCAGCGGGCCGCTTATCTCTGAAATGGACTTGTAACTAACTGATGCCATCTATTGCACCTCCAGCAAGCTGCTGAACTGTTTCTGCATATCATCCATGATCTCCTTGTGGTACTTCTCGAAATCATCGTCCTTCACTTCCTTCATCCTGGAGATCTTCTGCCTGACCTGCAGGCTCTGAATTGCGTTCATTGTCATTCCCCTGTCTACGGACTCGGACTGCTTCCTGCCTAGTTTCACGATTGTGTCCAGCATAAGGTACTGCTTCTTCATGGAGCAGTATGTGTCCACCTCGTCAAATGCGCTCTGCTGGAGGAAGTCTTCCCTTATCATCCTGGCAACGTCAAGGACGGCCTTCTCCTTCTCTGGAAGCGCGTCATAACCAACGAGCTGGACCACCTCCTGGAGCTCGGATTCCTTCTGGAGTATTCCCATGGCCTCGGCGTGCAGGCCGGACCATTCCTCAGAGATCTCAGTATCATACCATTCCTTCAGTGTGTCCTGGTAAAGGGAATAGCTGTTGAGCCAGTTTATGGACGGGAAATGCCTCCTGGATGCAAGTGACGAGTCCAGGGCCCAGAAGACTCTTGTAACCCTCAGGGTATTCTGCGAGACAGGCTCCGAAACATCACCGCCAGGCGGTGAGACCGCTCCGACTATGGTAATTGAGCCCTGCCTCTCTTCATTGGATACAACCAGTGCATTCCCTGATCTTTCGTAGAACTCCGAAAGCCTCCTGCCCAGATATGCAGGATAACCCTCTTCGCCGGGCATTTCCTCGAGCCTTCCTGAAATTTCTCTCAGTGCTTCCGCCCATCTTGAGGTGCTGTCTGCCATGAGTGCCACGTTGTACCCCATGTCCCTGTAATACTCTGCTATTGTGATCCCTGTGTATATGCTTGCTTCCCTGGCGGCTACCGGCATATTAGACGTGTTTGCAATGAGGACAGTTCTCTCCATTAGCGGCCGCCCGCTTCTGGGGTCCTGCAGCTCTGGAAACGTGGTGAGAATCTCAGTCATCTCGTTTCCCCTTTCGCCGCAACCAACGTATACCACGATGTCACTGTCTGCCCACTTTGAAAGCTGGTGCTGCACCACGGTGTTGTGGAGGATTATGCCGCCGTATCCGCCCACGAAGTTTCTTCCGTACTCGGGAAGCGACACATCATAAACGTCGAATGGTCCTGCTTCCTCTTCCAACTCTGAAATTCTGTCGAAATAGACCGGTGCGTTGTATGGCTGTCCCCTCGGGGCATCCATTGCAACAGCCTGAAGCTGCCCGTATTCGTTGTCCCTGCGCTGCTCCTCGTCCAAACCTGAGGGTTCACTGAAATCCTGGACAACTGCAAATCCGGGGTTGACTTCGCCTGCCATGAGTCGGGAAAGTGCAAGAAGGCTGTCTGCTCCCCTTACGCGTATCACCTGGCTTCCGTCATTTCTCCTCTCTGCCAGGTGGAGTATTCCTAGCCCGCCGAGAAGGTATGAGAGGTCTGTCAAGTTGTTTTGCCCTGCCGACACCACTGCTTCGTGGCCTGTATGCCTGGCACTGGCATTCATGAATCCTCTTGCGAATGCAGCTCTTGAGGAATTGCCTGATTTGAGCACTTCCCCGGGTATCCTGCCTTCCTCGCCGCACAGGGCCCTGACATATTCCGAAACTGTAATGCTTCTGATGGCTACTGTGCCTTCACCCTCCGTTACGGGGAGGCTTCCAAAAACCTCCGCAACAAGATCTGCGACCCTGGATGACTGCTCTTTTCCGTGGAGAGTGAAGACAATTCCTGAGGCTTCTGCCTTTCCGGCTGCAGCATAATATCCCAGGAACTCTGAGAGAGACGGGTACGCCTTGAGCGGTAGCCTTGCACCGACATTATCCCCCGCAGCTCTTGCCTCGACGAATCCCTGGTTGCAACTTGCCTCACCCGTTTTTCCTTCTTCACGCGGAGTAATGCCCATTTCCTTTATGTCAATGGATTGGGCGCCCTCTCCGTGATCCACGTACCTTGACGAAAGAATGAAATCGCCCGGTGAGAGATCTGCAGCCCTGGTTTCTGTAACTCCTCCATTGCCGTCCACCCTGAACAGCCTGTGCTCCGGAGTGATCCTTGCCTCTCTCCCAGTCGCGGTCCTGACCCTGATGACAGTATCGCTCTTTCCCTTGTATAGCAGGCCAGACTTGCTCCTCACCAATCTTCCATCCTTGTAGGATCTGAGTTCCAGAGGCTCTTCCAGCTCAACGAAAGTCTCGTTCCTGCCGTGCCTTATTCTGCCTTTTCCCGCATTCTCCTCATAGATGTCCTCAATTCTCTTGAGAGAGCCGTCACCCATCAGGACAGGTGTGTCGCCAGTAACGCACTTTCCGGATCCAAATGGCCCAGGTACGGCGACCGTTCCGCCCTTGGCAACTGGGAAAAATGTATCTATGACCCTCTGGCCAGTAATGAGCGGAATCTCAGGCGGGAACTTCCTGAGAACACGCCTGGCGTTCCTTACAGGCCACTCCGTCTTCAGCGTGAGAGGGGTCTCCCTGCCAGAACTCTCTGCAAGCTTCCCGAATGGCTCGCTGATTTTGTAGTCGCCGCTCTTGATCTCCTTGACCTTTCCGAATTTTCCCAGCGGAACCATAACCTTGTGCTTTATGATGCCCGTTTCCTGGACCTCGCCGATTACCTGACCCTCCTTCACTTCATCACCGGGCTTGGCTGTTGCTGTGAAGTGCCATTTCTTTTCCTCATCGAGCGGAGGTGCCGTATAGCCCCTTCTGATGAAGTCGCCTGTCTGCTCCCTTATCACATCCAGTGGCCTCTGTATTCCGTCGTATATTGATTTCAGGAGGCCTGGCCCGAGATCCACTGACAGGGGCCTTCCAGTGGTCTCAATCTTCTCACCGGGCCTTATGCCGCTTGTATCCTCATAGACCTGCACGGTAACCTTTCCGCTGGATATCTTGATTATCTCTCCCACCAGCTCCAGGTCACCCACACGGACCACATCGTACATTCTTGCATCTTCAAGGTCTTCAGCTATTACTACCGGACCTGAAACTCGAGTTATCTTTCCCATATTTTCACCCGTTGATATCAACGCCAAGGATTCTCTTGGCAAGTTCAGAGACTGATTCCTCCTCGCTCCCTCCAGGGAGGGGGATGAACACCACAAGTGGGTTGGTGGAAGTCTCTATTGAATCTAACACTTTCCTGTCCATTTCATTCTTAATATTCTCTGAGGCCATTATGAATGAGTATTTCTTGGATCTGTAAAGCTCCATCAGCTTTTCAGCCCCCTTCTTTCCGTCTGCCATGAAGGAGTTCTCTATTCCTATGAGCCTGAACCCCAGGACAAGGGCCCTTTCACCTACAATGGCTATATTTCCTGTTGCTCCAGTTCCTGCCATGCTTGCTCACCTCATGAGTATTACGTTTTTCATCTTGTCGAGATCCAGCTTATATGTTTTGGCGTACACTATGGAGTGCAGGTTTTCCCTCTCTACCTCCGCCCTCAGGAGGAAGGAGAATATTGAACCTATTGAAAGTGACTGTGAATCAAACACTGGGACGTACTTCTCAAACCGCTCCTTACGCATTTTGGTATTGAACTGGCCAAGAGTCCCCTCCTGGTCGTATGTCCTGAGCTCTTCCTCGAAGTCGTACCTGTTCTTCAGCCTTGAAACCACGTCCTGGACTGATTCCATGGCAAACATCTCCTTGAAGTCTGCCTCAGATATAAGCCCGTCTGATATGACGAAACTGGATATCCTGTCGTAGCTCACATCCAGATCCTTTGCCTTAAGCAGCACCATGATGTTGTTTGCATCGATCTCCTCCCTGAAATACCTGGATAGGGGCCCTTCGTCACCGTTGTAGAACTTGAGCAGTGTCAGCAGTCTTGAATAATAGAAAGTGTCCAGGGATGAATACAGCATTGAGACGTCCCGGGACTTCCTGTATATGTCGAGGTGCTGCAGAAGAGGCTGGTATCCGAATTTGAGGAGGTAGTTTATCATGTCCTCGATGGAGCTCATTGAAAGCATGACCCTGAAATCGTCGTGGCTCATCGCTCCGCCGAAGATTCCCATTGGAACGTCGCGGAAGCTGATCAGGAAGGTCTCGGATTCCTTTATGTCATAGCCAAGGTACTTGGAGGACATTATGCTCTTTATGTTCTGTATGTCCCACCTTGAGAGATAGGCCTTAATCAGGTCCTTTGCAGCAGGGGGCGGGGCAAAGAGGGCGGCCTTGTTCTTGGTGATCAGATGCCTGTTTATTGCCATTTCAAGCAAGACTGGATTCTTGTAAAGCGCAGAAAGCGCATCGAGGTCCTCGCGGTAGGATGTGTTGTAGAGCTGCCTCCCTATCTCCTCCAGGTCATCTATGCCCTTGAGCTCATTTATGAAGGACGGCTTGAGAAAATCAGTTGTGTGTGCTTTCAGCCTTCCATAGGCTCCTGCGTAGGTTGGGTCCATCACTCTTCTCCCAGATGCTTGAGAATCTCAAGTGAAATGCTCTCCCTGATGTCTTCAAGAACGGTCTCAATTGTCAGGTCGAGCTCCATCTTTCCGTCTGAAGATTCCGCAACTATTCCGGGGCTCTTGATGTGGTTCCCTGATAGCTTGAGGTTTCCTATGCCCTTCAGTATGGGCTCATCCTCCTTTCTGCACATGATTGTGCAGTCTTTTCCCAGGGTCCTGATGCTGAGGTTTGCCATTTTTCCAAGAATGGACTTGTACTCCCCTGTATCTGCAATGTTCCTCAGGAAGAAGTCAGCCCTCCCAAGAGCATTCTGCATGAGTTTTGATACCTTCTCGCGGGACAGCCCCTTCGCTTCCATCTGAGCAAGCTGGATCTCCCTTTCCTTCATTGCCCTTGTGTCGTCCTCGATCTTCTTGGCATAGAAAGACTCAAGATCCTGCAGCTCCTGGTCGATTTCAGAGTTTACACTCTCAATCCTGGAGCTGTACTCCCGGGAGATTCTTTCAATCTCCTCCTTCTTTCGCTTCTCAACTTCCTGAAGAATGTCCTCGAGAGGCATTTCCTGTACCTCTAGAATATTCTCAGCAGCAGGATTATACCAAGAATAAACCCGATTATCCAAAGCGTCTCCGGAATGACGAAAAAGAAGAGCACCTGCCCAAATTTCTCAGGTTTCTCTGCGATAATTCCCATTCCGGCAGCTCCTATGCCCTGCTGTGCCATTCCGGTTCCGATGAGTCCCCCGGCTATGGAAATGGACGCAGCTATCGCCAATATGGCCGATGTGTAGTCAACTGCCATTTAATTATCCACCGACGGATCATTGAAGTGGGTTATATAAAAGTGATCGGCAATGGCGCCTATCCACTTAGAGAAATAGGGACTTTTATTAAATTATGGCATTAGAAGGCATCGACCAGAATACGCCTGAATAACGATGGATATTTGACGCTGCTGCTGCAACCATGACCCGACAGCCTGTGATCCATTGCAGCCTCGCGGTGCCCATGGGG
>JBJKRS010000039.1:0-19096 GCA_046704525.1 Thermoplasmataceae archaeon | reverse complement strand
GTGGTATCAGATGAAACCTATCCAAGGGCTGAACGCATAAATGCAGTCCGGATTGAACGCGGCCTTGAGCCGATGAAAATAATCGTTGTGCCCTACGTTCTTGCAGAGGACCTTTTTCCAGTGAGTTCAACGCGGATCATCGAGGGCGAGATAGACGAAGATGGAAAGCGCCTGAAGCCTGTCAGAATTGGCATCTCAAGCGGGAACAAGGTCAAGGTGGACTCCACCAGGGAGGTTTTCTCCTCCATGATGTCCAACATCGCTTTGGAGAAGAAGCCTGCGCCGAATACCCATTCAGGGATGCCCATGGGAGGAGACACAGTGCGGGGGGCGATTGAACGCGCCCAGACCTCAATGGAAGACAATGATTACTCTGTGGGGGTCGAAGCAGGCATCTTCTGGAACAGCCTTACAGATTCTTACTTCGAGGCTCACTGTGCAGTTATCATTGACAGAAAGGGGACAGTCACAACAGGATTCAGCAGTGGAATCGAGCTTCCGGACACTCTGGTGGCATGGCTGAAAAGGGGGAAAGCAGTGGATTCCTGGATAAAGGAAGCTGCAGGGAAGGATGGTTATGAAACCTCGGTCGGTCTGGCGGGGTTCCTATCGGACGGTAAAGTCCAGAGGAAGAATCTCGTAACTGAATCGGTAAGGAATGCCCTTGTCCCAAGAATGAGCCCCTCGGTCATAAGCGGCACTTCAATGAAGTTGAAATAGCCCTATTGTCCTCCAAGCTCTTCAGCAGCTCTCTCAAGCAGAAGTTTTGCCTCTTCTCTTTCAGTCTGGGCAAAGTCCTCATAGAACTCCCCCACCGAGGACATGAATTTTACCCTCTGAACCGCGATTACCCTGACTCCAGCATCCTCGAGCTCGCTCAGGGTTTCGTCCGCTCCAACAGGAACTGCCACAACAATCTCTCTGCAGCCTCTCGACCTGAAGAATTCAACTGCCGCCTTTACTGAAGCTCCAGTAGCCACTCCATCATCAATGATGATTGCAGTCTTCTCCGGGTACACCTGGATTGTCTTATCATTACGGTAGTACTTTGCATTTTCTCTGGCCTCATTGGATTTCCTCTCGACCATGAAGGCAGTCTCTGATTGGCCCAGGTCCAGATAGTGGAGAACTTCTGCATTGTAATGCACTGCAGGAGGTTCCCCTTCTGTCACTGCGGCCATCGCAAGCTCCTCCTGCCCCGGAGCGCCAACTTTCTTGACAACAAGCACATCTAGCGGGACGGCAAGGTACGAACTTACAGGATAAGCTACCGGAACACCTCCGCGTGGAAGGGCATATATGACGCATGGCTTTCCAGCGTACTCCTTCAGAAGCATAGCCAGCTGTCCGCCTGCATCTAACCTGTTCCTGAACATGTTTACCGCCGTTGATTATGGAGTCATGGTATAAATGGGCGAAACCGTTTCTTTCTCAGTTTACTGACACAACGGTTAAGTACTCGTTATGAATTTTTACAGGGGACCCAATATGGTTACAGAAGCTGAAGTTAGAGAAGCAATGAAAGAGGTATCCGATCCTGAAATCGGAATGGACGTTGAGAATCTGGGCCTCGTTTACGAAGTTAACATCAACGGAGACAGGGTATACATAAAGATGACCATGACCGCTCCAACATGCCCCGTGACTCCATGGATTCTCTCTGAAGCACAGAGAGTGGTGGAGAATCTTGAGGGTGTCGAGGCAGCAGATGTCGAACTCGTCTGGGAACCGCCATGGAACCCTGACATGATGACTGACGAGGCAAAAGAAGCCCTAAACATGATGTAATTTTTTTCAACTTAATTTTACATATTCCCCAGATTCGACTTTTTCTATTTTCACGGCAGTCCCGTAGGCAACTATTTCTGTCATGTACTGGCTGATTTCTGAAGTGTCGAACCTCATTTCTATTATGGCATTGGCACCCATTGACTCTGCCCGGTCCATCATCCTTCTCATGGCCTCGGTTCTTGAGTCATTGAGCATCTTCACATACTCTTTGATCTCTCCGCCCACGATGCTCCTGAGCCCTGCGGCGATGTTCCCGCCTAGCCCCCTGCTCCTGACAGTGAGGCCCCACACAGCTCCAAGGGTTTCTGTTATTGCGTTTCCAGGAACATAATTTGTAGTGACAACATCCTGCTCTTCCATGGTTAGGTCAAAGTTCAGAAGTATAAATTTTATTTTATATAACTGGACAAGCGACAATCAATGTCACTCGGAAGCCAAAGCACCAGAGTGGAGAAAGCCGTGCGCCATTGCTTCAGATAGCCTGCTGCAAGCCTCAGAGGCGATTCTCAAAAAACATATTTAAATAGTCATTACTTATAAAGCCCTGAAGGGTTGTTCATGAGTGAAAGGGAAAAAATAAACATAGAGAACATTGTAGCATCCACCTCTCTTGCAGAGCACCTGGATTTGAGCAGAATCGCCCTCGCCCTTGACGGGTCGGAATACGAACCTGAGCAGTTCCCAGGCCTTATATACAGACTCCAGGAACCCAAGACTGCTGTTCTGATATTCAGGAGCGGAAAGGTAAACTGTACAGGTGCCAAGAATCTCGCAAACGTGAAACTGACCATAGAAACAATTATCCAGAAATTGAAAAAGGCAGGAATAGAGGTCTACGACACTCCGGAGATCGTTGTGCAGAACATAGTGGCCGTATACGATCTTGAGGCGGACCTGAACCTCACAGACATAGCCATGTCACTGGGCCTTGAAAATGTAGAATACGAGCCCGAGCAGTTCCCGGGGCTTGTGTACAGGGTAGAAGAGCCCAAAGTTGTCCTCCTGCTCTTCGGCAGCGGAAAGGTCGTATGTACCGGAGCCAAGGAGGAGAGCGAAATAGAGCAGGCCGTAATAAAAGTGAAGAAGGAACTGCAGAAAGTGGGCCTCATTTAAGAATTCTTCAAGAACTCCCTGAGGTAGGAAGTGGCGTAAATGCCTTTCCCCAGGGAGAACTTGAGTATATCGCCACTAGAACTTTTGAAATCGACAGGAATTGCGGAAATCACCCTTCTGCTACCCTTTGAGGAGAGTTCGGGGTATCCGCTGATCCTGAACATAGGGAAGGCAAGTCCTTCTTCCTCCATGACTTTTCTCTCGATCTCGCCCTGAAAGCCTTTTGAGTAACTGCTCTCAAATCCGATAAGGGGTATTGTTGCCCTGAGCCTGCCTTCCCCCACCAGCCTGCCGATCTTTTCAGTGTTGTAGCCGTTCACCTTTATCTCCTGCCTGTCCACCGGGTTGAAGTACCTGTCCACCTTGACGGCAACATCTCCCGGGAAGACAGTGAGAAGGTCGCCTGCCCGTTCCAGCCTTTCTGAGAGCATTCTGTTGAAAAGGTAAGACTGGTAGGCGTGGACAAACAGCATCCCGAGGTTCCTCGGAAAGGATGAAAATGCACCCTCGAGGCTCCCGTTTTCCGCTATGTAGGCAAGAAGCGACCTCTCAAAGTTGAGGTGCATCGGGAATCTTTCAAGGGCCTGTTCCGCATCGTGAGTCTTCCCGAAATCAACTCTGTAATCCTCAGTATCGAAGTCCCGGTCGTAGATATACATCTCCACAGCCTTGCTGTATTCGCCATGTACCAGGCATCTGCCAATCCGGTGGGTGTTTATCCTTATGGACCCGAACCTCTGCATGCCGAAGAAATTCGGGAATCCACCTGATGCCTCAACTTCACTGCTGATTCGTGATATTTCCTCACCGTGTTCACTGTCGGATTCAACCCTGACGGTGAATCTGTTCCCAACGAGGTCGCCGAGCCTTAGAAAGTGGTCGGACCTGAAAGACTCAAGAATCTCAGCACCTCCAATCCTGATGCTGCCTGGATCTATGTCGGAGTTCACGCAGAAGTACTGGACTGTTACAGCCTTCTTGTCCTTGGTGCCGGCGTAGCTTATCCTTTTCCTGCTTATGTGAAGGTCCCTCGCAAGCCTTACCAGGAACCTGTTTGTGTCCCAGTCGGTAAGCTGCACCTTCAGGTAAGTGTATTTTCCGTCGTCAGAGCGTTCTATCAGTGGGAGTGGAAGCTCTTCTACAACAAAATCTGAAGAATCGCTTTTGATGCTTCCCCTGAAACCTGGAGACTTGGAGGCATATCCTCTGATGCCGACATACTCCTCCGGAGTAAGTTCCATCAGTAGTACTTCACAACCCTGTAGAGGTTGTCCCTCTCAACCGGTGTCATTCCAATCAGCTTGAGATTGTTTATTATGAAGTCCTTCCTGAGGTTGCCCACTTTCTTTCCTGTTGCTGGAATGACTTTCTCGTCATAAATTGTGCCTCCCCAGTCGTTGGCTCCGAAAAGCACGGCAAGCTGGCCCATTTCAAGGCCGTTGGTAAGCCAGGAGCTCTGTATGATAGGGAGGTCCCGGTTGAAGACAAGCCTTGCGATTGCAATATTCCTGAGTACATCCGAACCACCGGCCCTGTATTTAACGAGCCCGTCCCTCTCAAGCTTCGTGTTTCCGGGCTCAAAATTCCAGGCAGTGAAGGACATGAATCCCCTGTATTTCCTCTGGAGCTTGAGTATCGAAAGGAGATGGCGTGCTTTGTCCCTGCTCTCCTCTACATGGCCAAACATCATTGTAGCGCTGCTCCGGACACCCTGACTGTGGGCGTCTTCCATGACCTTGAGCCATTCCTCTCCACTGTTTGCTGGTCTTCCAAGCTTCACCCTGACCTCAGAGGAGAGTATCTCGCCTCCGGCACCTGGAATTGACTCCAGGCCGCTTTCTGCAAGCGCCTTTATGGTGTCATAGAAACTCAGCCTCTCCTTCTTCGAAATGAACGCTATCTCTGATGTGGAAAGCCCATGTATTCCTATATCAGGAAACTCATCATGGATTGCCGAAAACAAGCCGGTGTAGTAGTCCAGGCCCAATGAAGGATTCACCCCTCCCTGAATCAGGAGCTGCCTTATCCCAAAATTTTCGTAGTGGTATCTTACCTTGTCTAGAACCTGCTCCTTGCTTAGCAGGTAGGAGTCCTCCTCCTTCCCGGTCCTGTAGAATGCGCAGAAATTGCACCTTACGTTGCATATATTCGTGTAGTTCAGAATCATGTTGGACACAAAGGACGTGTACCTCCCGGTTATCCTGTCAGTGACGGCTCTCGCCATTCTGCCAAGGGACATGAGGTCGGCTGAGTCGTACATGTAGACAATATCGTCCTCGTCGAGGTCCTGGCCGGACTCGACCTTGTGGAAGAGATCCTCCAGAGGATCTGCAAATCCCAACATAGTCCGACATCTTAGGAAAATATAATAAGATTGGTCTTTTTCCTCGGCTCAGCGGCTTCTCCGGAAGCCCAAGATTCCCCAATGGAACTGCCTGGCCGAATACTGCAGGGGAAAGTGATAACTGTTATTACTCAGGTTAAAATCCACAATGGATGCAAACAGGCACCTACGATCTCGTCTACTGGTCTGAAAGGGCAAGATCCGACAGGCCAATATCTTTCAGCGAGGGCATGTCGTTGCTTGAAGACCTTGACACCCACTCGCTGCTTTCTCTTGCAAACTCACTTACGTCTGAGCAGGTGGGTGATACGGTCACCTATGCCGTGTCGTACAACCTGAACTATTCGAATTACTGCACGGCCAGTTGCCCAATCTGCGCGTTCTACGTTCCAATGAAGCTGAAAGGGAAAAGCGACCGTGGATACGAGCTTTCTCTGGACGATGCGAAAAAGGAGGTTGAGAATGCAAAGGCACTTAACGTGACTGAAGTCCACATAGTGGGCGGGTTCAATTCAGATCTGCCACTGGAATACTACGAGACACTCTTCGGGACTGTGAAGAAGTACCTGCCGGACATAACTCTTAAGACCCTCACAATACCAGAGATAGATTTCATCGCCAGGACCACTGGAAACTCAATTAAGGAGGTGGTTACAAGGTTCAAGAACGCAGGCATGGATGCCCACACTGGCGGAGGTGCGGAAATATTCGACCCTGAAGTCAGGAAACAGATTACTACTCCACAGAAGATAAGCGGAGAGAAGTGGCTTGAGGATGCAAAGGTAATTCATTCTCTCGGAGTGCCCGGAAATTCTACGATGACTTACGGTCACGTTGAGAAATGGAACCACATTGTTGACCACATCGTGAAACTGAGGGACAACCAGCTTGAGCAACCAGGCTTCCTTTCATTCATACCTCTCAAGTTCAGCCCGGAGAACACTCCTCTATTGAAGATGAAGAAGGTCTCTGGCCCTGCATCAGCTGAGAAAGACCTGAAGGTGGTAGCACTGGGCAGGATCCTTGCTGGTAGGGCCATACGGAACATCAGCGTATACTGGGTTGCCCTGGGGAAGCTCACAGCCCAGGTTGCGCTCAACGGCGGAGGAAGCGATCTTGTGGGGACAGCTTACAGCGAGGAGGTTTTCGGTGCCACTGACAGGACAGAGGGCGCAACCATAGAGGAACTGAACAATCTGGTTGCCCAGATTGGCAAGACGCCAGCGCAGAGGGACACATTCTACAACATCAAATCCTATTGATCCGCGGCAGAATCAGGCGGGCTTCGCTCCATCTATGACAAAGGGTGTGCCCTGGGTCGATCCATAAAGGAGAATTCTGCTGCTCCAGTAGAAAGGGGCATACATTGCTGGATACGATGAAATGCCAGGCGGATTTCCTCCTTCATCTATTGTCCCATTGTTGTACTGGAGGGAACTCAGATCTCCCGTTGAGTAGTTCAGTATCATGAACTCCTGCGAATATTCCCTGTATGATGTGCTTGCCCCATCTATTGCAGTAAAGAGAAGAATGCTTTCTGTTCCTTGGAAGATGGGGGCCGATTCATGCCCAAAACCGGGTGGAGAATACTGCGGGAGCCTGTGGTACCACTGCAAAGTGTAATTGTTCATCGAGAATTTGTATATGTATGACCCGTTCAAAATGAAAACATTGCCATAGTTCACGGAGACTCTGGACGGCGCATTTATGTGGATTGGAAACAGAACTGACCTGTTTCCGCTGCTCATGTTGAGCCTGCTGACAGTCCCGTTGGAGATGTAGTAGATGTAATTTCCACTGAGGGAAAAGACAGAGCTGCTGATATTGTGTATCTGCTGCCCTGTTGGCACATAAACAAGCATATCGGTGGTGTTGCTTTGGGCATTTCCCGATGTACTGAGATTGGTGAACTTAACATCAAGGTGAATGAAACTGGAACTCTCCGGGTATATGGAATATGAAAAACCAGAGTCCCTGAAGGGCGATTTCAAATTCAGGCTCCACGCAGCATCCCCTCCTGCTGTGTTGAAAGCCAGCATATTGAAGCTTGTGTTTCCTCTGTTGATGCGCATTGAATAGGTGATCGGAAAATCGCCGATTAACAAGAACCCGGGACTGGACCCTGGTGAAATTGCCCCTAAAGGATCATATTCTCCCCATGAATAATCTCCGCTATTTCCCGGAAAAGTAAGGTTGAACATGACTTCTGTCATGGACAGGTTCCCGTTTTTACCGGTGCTGTAAGCATAAGACAGAATTATGCTGTTTCTGGACTGGTACTTGTTGTCTCCCTCATAGGCCAGATGTATCCAGGCAGGAGTTCCGTTCAAAACCGGAACTACGGAGTAGTTGGCGCTTATGTATGAAACAAACCCGTATGAGATGTTGATCCCTATTACTTTCACTGAATAAGGCAGGCCGTGAACGTAAACCTCAGAAGAATTGGCTACGCCTCCGTAGAGCGTGCCGTTGTGCACCACTAAATTCGTGAGGAACTCGGACCCTGGTACAGACCATCTGGGGGACAGATTGCCGCCAAGCCCTGACTTCGTTTCCGCCATGTTGATCTGGGAGATCAGTTGTGAACTATTCCCGTAGTTGAACGAAAATCTGGTTGTTCCGAATGCGCTCAATGCACTCAGCATTCCATGCGTGTAATCGGCCTGGACACTGAGAATATTGGCCCAGATTTCACCGGGCATTATCGGCATGAATGTATTTGCCTCCATGAAGTGGAGCCACTCTGCATAACCAGCAAAATTAATCATGTAGAGGCTTACCTCCGAGGGGGATTCAATATACGGCTTCAGCGAGTAGTTTGCAGCGAATATTCCGAAGTGGGACACTGTACCGTTGAGCATGCTGTTTATGAAAGGTGTCCCGTAACTTCCGACCGATCCATTCAGGTACACCCCCTGAAAACCGTCTTGAATGAGGGTGTTAAAACTCGGAGAAGTTGAATTATCCCTAATCTGGAAGACGACTGGCTCGCCTTTGTTGTCGAGGCTTTCAATGCTGTTTCGGACCTGGGGCGAGGAGGCTGAGGAAATATTTCCTGAAAATATTACCATTGAAACGTTCGCCCCACTGAGCTCGGACATCCCCGAAGTGCTGTTTGCTTCCGGGTATGGCATAACCAGCCCCTGCCCGAGGCCGACAGTCATCAAATTAGGTATTTGAGTTGGTTTATGGTACACGTCAAGGTAATAGTAGCTGCTCAAGACCGAAGCAGGAATCGCTACGAGTAGTACAAGAACAACTGCCACAGCCTTGTCCACAAAACATTAGGATGCTTGGTGATTTTAATATTTCCACAATTAAGGTGAGAGGTCTACACCGCTGAAGCGAAGGGATGACTCAACACATCTCCTGAATTAAATTCAATATATATGATGCAATGTGAAAACACGGTCTGTGCAGGCGCAGGGCCTAGGTGGGAATTATGGTTCAGGAGACGGGGAAGAGAATCGGGATGACGCCCTACATCTCCATGGACCGTGAATACTGGTCGGGGCTGAGGAATTCCACACCCATGACGATTTCGCAAGAGGACTTCCAGAGGCTTCTGGGTCTGAACGAGAAAATTCGCCTGGATGAAGTGGAGGAGGTGTACCTCCCGCTTTCAAGGCTCCTTAACCTACATTTCACAGCATCTTTGGGCCTCTATTCTGCAAGGAACAGCTTCTTTGGAAAGACAAACGTCAAGGTCCCTTACATCATCGGCATCGCAGGAAGCGTAGCAGTGGGCAAGAGCACAACCGCTAGGATACTTCAGTCCCTGGTCTCAAAATGGGACGAGCTGCCTTCAGTCAGTCTGGTCCCAACGGACGGATTCCTGTACCCCAACAAGGTTCTGGAGAAAAAAGAGCTGCTCAACAGAAAGGGATTTCCGGAAAGCTTTGATGTCAAAGCCCTCCTGAACTTCCTTCTAATGCTGAAGTCCGGCGTCGATGAGGTATCAATGCCTGTCTATTCGCACCTGGAGTATGACATAATTCCCGGAGAGAGGAATATCCTCAGAAACCCGGATGTGATTATTGTTGAAGGGCTGAATGTTCTTCAGACCGGGAAGAAATATGTGTCTGAGAGGTTCCCCGGTCTTTCGGTGTCGGACTTCTTCGATTTTTCCATTTACGTGGACGCCGAGGAAAGCGACATAAGGCAGTGGTACCTTGAAAGGTTCCTCATGCTCAAGGAAACGGCCTTCAGGAGTGAAAAATCATATTTCCACAGGTTTGCAGATCTTTCCGAACGGGAGGCGGTTAAGCGGGGGAAGGAAATATGGGACAGCATCAATGCAGTAAACCTGGAGGAGAACATTGCTCCCAGCAAGTACCATGCGGACCTCATAATGAGGAAGGGGCCAGAGCACAGGGTAAATGAAATAATGCTGAGGAAAATCTGAAGTCGCTCTTGCGCACTTTTAATACTCCCACAGGGTTGCATATATCATGAAGATACTTTTCGTAGCTGGTTTTGGCCCCATTACTAGAGATATCGGGAAGGGGAGTGACCTGTACTCGGACGCTCTCGGGATTAAGTTCAAGGAGGAAGAGGGCGGATACCTGCACACCGATGGTCTAGAAGGGTGCAAATCATTTGCTCTCTGGCCCTTATCTCAGGCCGCAATGCAGTGTTTCGGGACTGAAACTTGGCCTTCGGATGTGCCGGAGCCCCATGCATGGCTTGAATTTGACGTGGAAGACATGGAAGCCGCGACTGAGGAACTCAAGGAAAAGAACTACAAGCTGATCGTTGCGAACAGGAAGGAACCATGGGGACAGGTTGTAACAAGATTCATGGATCCTGACGGCCTGCTTGTGGCTGTCACATATTCTCCGTGGCTGCGCGAAAAGTCATGAACAGAATTGCTCCGAACCCTTTGATCCAGCATATGTGTTGGCATACTTCCTTTAAGGTTCAGTGCATCTGCGTCCGATGATCGGCATCATCAACTTCACCCACAGCGATCCATTGTACAACTCTCTCGGCAAGAAGGAAGGGATCATCAGGGAAAGTCCCGGCAAGATCCTGAAGATGGTTCTTGAGGGAAGCCTTGAGGGCGGCATGGTCTCTCTTGTGTCCCTTCTCGAGAACAGACTCGAACTGGTCAAGGGTGCAAACATTCATTCCATATCCAACACGATGTCCACCCTCCTGGTCTCAAAGGGAAAAGAGCTCTCGAAGAGCATGGACATCGCTGTCACCTCCCATACCAGGACCACGGAATTATATCTTGAAATGGCACTCAAGGGTCTTGGCATCAGTTACAGGCTTATACACACAGAGTTCACCGAAGCAGAGGACCTGCTGACTATTGCTGACTATGCCCTGGTCATCGGCGACGAAGCCTTGAAGGTCTACGGCTCTACCCCGAGAATCCTTCTTGACACTGGTTTCGAGTTTTCAAGGCAGTATCACTTGCAGCCCCTGTATGCAGTGATGTGCCACAGGCCAGGAGAGGGTGAGCCTTCAGGAATTGAATACGTGAACAGTGCCGTCTTCCCGTCCCATGCTACAAAGGAGAAGGCAGCGGAATCAGCCTCAGAAAGGCTTGGCATAAGCCTGTCAGTCATGAGGAGGTACTACTCGGTGATAAGATACGATTACCAAGGAGTACTCAATGATACTGTAGACTTCGTCTCCAGGCACCTGATACATAAACTTGAGTGAATCGATCACGTTTATGTAGTGCTTTTTACTAACGGTAACATGTTCAGGGACAAGCTCCTTGAGATTAAAGAGGGCTTTACTTACGACGACGTACTCCTGTCACCTTCTCGAACCTCTGTTGACCCCAAAGGGGTAAGCACGGAAACCCGTTTTACAAGAAACATCAAGCTGAAAATACCCATTGTCAGTTCTCCAATGGACACCGTAACCGAGGGCAATATGGCAGTTGCAATGGCAAGGAACGGGGCCATTGGGATTGTTCACAGGAATATCTCTGCAAATGAGCAGATGCAGATTATACGGAAAGTGAAGAGGGAAGAGTCAATAATCATCAGAAATGTTCACACAGTGGACCCGGACACACCCATAGAGGTTGTAAGGACCATAATGAAGAACAAGAACATCGGAGGGCTCCCCGTTGTTCAGGGAGAGAAGCTTGTTGGCATAATAACGAAGCGTGACCTTGAGCTCGTGCCGGGTAAGACGGGAGTAAAGGTTTCAGAAGTCATGGTGAGGGAGGTTGTCTATGCGAAAGACAACATAAGCCTGGATGAGGCAAAGGAAATCCTGTACAAGAACCGCATCGAGAAGCTTCCACTTGTGGACAACTCAGGCAGGGTTGTGGGGCTAATCACCGCAAAGGACATTTACACCAGGCAGAGGTTCCCCAACGCCACCAGGGACGAGGAGGGGCAGCTCATGGTGGGGGCAGCAGTAGGACCGTTTGACCTGGACAGGGCACTGAATCTTGAAAAAGAGGGTGCTGATGTGATCGTAGTAGACACCGCCCACGCACACAACGTAAACGCCATGGAGGCAATCAAGAAGATGAGGAAAGCTGTGGGAGTTGACCTTGTAGCAGGCAACATTGCCACTTCCGAGGCAGCCCAAGATCTGATCTCCCTTGAAGTTGATGGCCTTCGTGTCGGAATAGGGCCCGGATCCATCTGCACAACAAGGATCATTGCAGGAGTCGGAGTCCCCCAGGTAACCGCTGTGTCAGAAGTTGCTGAAGTGGCTGAAAAGCACAAGATTCCGGTAATAGCTGATGGCGGGATCAGATACTCGGGCGACATCGTAAAGGCACTTGCGGCAGGCGCAAACTGCGTTATGCTTGGTTCGATGCTTGCAGGAACAGAGGAGAGCCCCGGCGTTGAGATGATTATCAACGGAAGGAAATACAAGGCCTACAGGGGAATGGGCTCAATCGGGGCAATACAGACTGGCATATCGGACAGGTATGGCGAAACAGGATCAGGAAAATTTGTTGCAGAGGGAGTGGAGGGAGCAGTTCCATACCGCGGAAAGGTGGATGAAGTTCTATTCCAGATGCTGGGAGGAATCAAATCCGGAATGGGCTACGTCGGCGCCGGAAATATTGACGACCTCAGAAAAAACGCCAGATTTGTCAGGATCACCGCCAATGGACTGAGGGAAAGCCACCCGCACGACATAAAAGTGATAACTGAGCCGCCCAATTACCAGATTTACCAGGTATGATCCCCTTCGGGGTCAACTTTCCATTTTGTACCATTTTGTATAAATACGTGAACAAAATCTAATGCTGATGTTGTCAGACAAGAGGGGGCTGGCCATTCTGGCCATAGCACTGCTGGCGATAACCGCAGCGGTTCCTGCCGCTAGCGCATCAAATATTACGACAGTGGTCAGTCCTAGCTCAAACAGTGCAAATGTGACGGCATATGTGAATACATCTGTTGAGGTAAAAAGCAACAGTTCAACCGTTCAACTTGTGGAGTCCGTTCTCAACAACGTTTCAAGCAGCGGAACAGTAAGGCTTGATTCCAGCAGCCCCGCATTCATAGGGGTGCAGAACGCCATCCAGAACAATACAACTTCAGCGAGGCTGACATACCTGAGTCTTAACATGAACCTGTCAACCAAGAAGGTAAGTTCAGTCGAGTTCTTCATGAACTATTCCCTGAAGATAGTGATGAACCTGACGGGAATATATCACAACGGCACATTCGACCTTAAGTGGAGAGGGTTCTATGACAATAACTCGATCAACCGGGGCGGAGTCAACTACAACAAGATACAGTTGGGCAATGAGACTGTCAATGAATACAGCGCCTTCAACTTCACAGCTTTCTCAAAGCCGCTGACTGAATGGCAGAAGAACTACAACCAGGCTCTCAACGTCACCACATTCACTACGAACGCAGGGACAACCTTCAATGGTACATTCAACAGGACTGTGAGCAACGGCCCGTTCGGATCCTACTATCTCAACATGACAATCAAGTCAGACCCGTCATACACAATTGTCACTCCGGGGTACGCAACAGCCAGTCAGGATAGCATAACCCTGACAAAGGCACCAGGAATATCCAGCATGGCATACCTGTATGGAATTGCAGCCGCGGCCATTGTTGCAATAGGCATCGGGGTCTCAGTCTGGTCCAGAAGGAGAAGCAGGCGCTAGATCCTCTGGACTGTGTATTTTTTCACAATATACTCCATTTTTTTTGTGTCCACGTCACTGAGAAATGACGCTATCCTGGAAAAACTGTCCTTGAACATCTCAGTCTTCTTCGGGTTTCGCAGAATTGCTGAAGGGTGGTACTGCGGGATCACGTAGAACCTGTCACAGTAGAACACCTTGTCATTCACTTCCGAGATCCTGCCCAGCTTCCTGTTGAGTATGCTGGACATTGCGTGAATGGCTGAATTGCCCATGGGCACAACCAGCCTGGGCCTTATGAACTCCAGCTCGAATCTGAGGTATGAAGAGCACGCCTTTATTTCAGCCACCTTGGGGGTTCTCCCAACTTTTGGCCTGCACCTGACCGAATTCGTAAGATAAACATCATGGCTCTTCATTCCAGCCATCTCAAGAGCCATAGACAGAACCTTTCCGCTTCTTCCCACAAAGGGTTTGCCTGTATCATCTTCTCTTGAGCCGGGCGCCTCGCCCACAAGCATGATCTTTGGCTGTGAATTGCCAAAACCGCAAACCGGATTCTTCCTGGAGTATTGGAGATCGCACCTCTTGCAGTTCTTTATGTCATTGCACAGTGATAGAAGAGAATCCATAAGGGGTGCAATCAAAAATAGCTCTGTGTATAAATTTGTTTGTCGAGTACAGCCATCACTTTGCCGTATTTCTCGATGTAAGGTATATTCCGGCGGATATGAGGGCGAACCCGACGTACGTGAAGACTGTGTTTGTCTCACCAAGGAGGAAGAAGCCAAAAACAATGGAAAGCGCAGGGACCGTGAAAAAATAGGAAGATATGGAGGAAACCCTGTACTTCTTGAAGAGGTGGAGGTATATGTAATATGCAACGGCTGAACCCAGTGAACCCATGTAGAGTGTGATGCCGAGGAACTGGGGGTAAAGGTTCGGGATGCTTATTGGATCAGTCAGGAATGCCCAGACAGCAATCACAGGGAGTGCGTATAGGAACTGGAAAGCGTTCACGGCAAGGACATTTCCGCCCGAAAGGTTTCTCTTGAAAAGGATCGTTCCTATTGCCCAGCTCACGGCAGCTATTACCAGGAATGCAAGCCCGGGTCCCGGTGTGAGGTGAAGCTGGTCCGAGAACACGAGTATTATACCTGCAAATCCCACAGCCGTGCCCGCAATCCTGAACCTGTTCGGCCTCTCGCCAAGGAAGAGCATGGAAAATGCCATTGCGAGGATCGGGTATGTATAGACGATGATCGATGAAATCGAGGAGGGCTCAGACTGTTCTCCCGTGAACCAGAACCCCATGAACAGGACGACATTGAAGAGCCCAACCATGGCAATTGAAATGTGGGTCTTGATGCCCCTGGGAAACTCGAAATTCCTGGCTAGGAATATCATGGCAAAGACCGCACCGAAGAGTATCCTGAAGAAAAGCAATATCAGGGGGGGCTCGTACGAAAGGCCGAATTTTACGAGCGGATAATTCAGTGCCCAGAATGAGCTCATGCCCAGGAAAGCAATGATGTCAGTCTTGTCCGCCACGCTTCGCAGATGTCCAGCTCTCTAATAGTTTTGATGCGAACAGGAAGGCTGCAATCCCCATCCTGAAGCAAAATTATTATTCGCCTCATTCACTAATACAGGACTAATAGGTGCACAGGCATAATGTGACCTGACCGGGATCAGGTTATATTTAAGAAATCCGGTAAAATTCCGGCTGTCTGACATCTTTTACCAATAAGGTTTTATTTTTTGCATAGCTCACAAACAATCAATATGTCTCTTTTTGAGGACAGAGTCTCAATACTTGAATACTTTCACCAGCACGGGATGCTTGTGTCTCCCGAAGCCCTGAATTACATCCTTGAACGTGGAATGGGCTCCATGATACAGAGGCTTGTGTCCAATGAGGTCCAGGACGCTGGCTATATTGATGAGAAGATCGTAAAATCAATCCTCCGGGGCCAGACGAAACAGGAAACCCAGGACTACGAAGTGTACCTTCCAGACATAAGGGTGAACAGTTCCGTTGAGGACTTCCGCCAGATGTTTGTGAGCAGGTACAAGAAGCTCTCAAAGATAATTTCTGCCTCCGGCAGCATGAGGGGAACCCAGGACATAAGGACCGCAAAGAGGTCAGGAGGGGAGATCAAGATCGTTGGGATGGTTTCCGAAGTCACAACTACAAGGAACGGGCACAAGAAAATTGTCATCGAGGACCTTGAAGACTCTGCTCAGGCGATACTGATGAAAAGCAAGGGCCTTGCGGGTGAGCTCATACTCCAGGACGAGGTTATTGGCATCGTTGGTAACATGAGCAGCGGACCCGGAGATCCTGTGATCTTTGCCAACGAGATCATAAGGCCAGACATCCCGTACAAGGTCGTAGACGAGCAGAAGAAGCCCCCCTCATATGTGGGCTCCATCTCGGATATCCACGTCGGCAGCAAGACATTCAGGGAAGCTGAGTTCAAGGACATGATAAATTGGCTGAAACGATCCGAGGGCGAAGCAGCAGACCTGAAGCACCTTATCCTGAGCGGAGACGTGGTGGATGGAATTGGTGTATACCCCGGTCAGGAGGAGGACCTGGAGATACTCAACCCGGTGGAGCAGTATGAGAAGCTCGGTGAATATTTAGCTGAAGTTCCTGAGGACATCAACGTCTACGTAATGCCTGGAAACCATGACAGCGTGAGGCTGGCAGAACCGCAACCACAGTTTCCGGACAAGATAAGGCGTGCGTTTGAACGCAATGTCAGCCTCCTCCCGAACCCGTACATGCTTAACCTGGAGAACAAAAAGGTTCAACTCTACCATGGAATGTCACTGAACGATATGGTGGAACTGGTTCCTGGGGCCAACTACGAATCCATAGGCAAGGCAATAGATGAGATCCTCCGGAGAAGGCACCTTGCGCCCAGGTATGGGGGGAAGACCCCACTGATTCCCTCGAACAACGATTACCACGTAATTGAAGAGGTCCCGGATATATTCATAACTGGCCACATACACTCGCATTATGTGGGAAACTACCGGGGAGTCAGGTACGTGAACTCGTCAACCTGGCAGTCACAGACAGACTACCAGAAAATGATGAATTTCAGCCCGAATCCATCCATTATGACCGTGTTCGATCTGCACTCGCAGACAACAGTCCTGAAAAGGTTCAGCAAGACCTGAGTCAGAGGGTCTTCCTTATAATATCCTCTATCTCTTTCCTGAAGGCGCCCATGAAGTCTCCGATCGCTTCGTCCCTTATGGACTGCGGAGTAGTGAGAACACCAATTTTGGCAGTCAGTTTTGCCATCTTGGCCATGGAGTCGTATTCCTTCAGCTTGCCTTCCATGAACTCCTGGAGGACTTCGGCAATGGAATTCTTAAGTTCCTTGTCCTCGTTGATCTTCTTTCTGAGGTATTCCTTCACCAGGTCCTTCATTATGTCCCTCAGGGCTTCAAAATAGAGATCTTCCGAAGGCATGGTCTTGAAGACATTCTTGAGGTACTGGGATATTTCGTCCTCCACGAGTCAAGAGTAGTCATAGGTAAATAAATGTTGGCGAAGCCTGAATGGATGCGAATTTCGGCGAATCCACCGTCACTGGGACTGAGGTGAAGTTTATCATCCGGCATTCTTCACGTTCAAGGGTCGCAAAACATGGTTAAATAATAAGAAGGGATTACAAAGGGCCCGCTTCCCCACTGGGAGGCGAAAGTGCAATAGTCAGACTAAATTTGAGGTGAAACGTTGAAACGAAGCTCACGCGATTGGAAAAAGCGCGGAAAAATGCGATGGAAGTGGAGAAAGAAGAAGATCAGGAGACTCAAGCGCGAGCGTAGAGCAAACAAGACGTAATGGGAGCATGGGGTAGTCAGGTATCCTAGCGGGCTCCAGTCAGGGTATGATTAGCTATGGGTCAACTGATCTTGATGATGAGTGACTGGAACTATGAACCAGGAAGAGACCCGTAGATCTGGGTTCAAATCCCAGTGCTCCCACTTGTTTTGAACGACTCCCGCGGGTTTTTGAACCTTAATCACGTTTTTCGGTTCCCCGCGAAAAAGTTTCTCGACAGCGAATTTTCCCTTTTCCGCTGCTTCTTTGGTAGACAGATGTTCGTAGATAGTTGTGGTCTCAATGCGGGCATGTCCCAAGAGGATTTGAACCAACCTCAGATCGTTTGTTGTTCTGTACATATAAGTTCCGTAGAAATGTCTGAACGAGTGTGGATGCAATTCTGGCAATCCGATCTTGGCACCTAGTTTCTTGATCATGGTCCTGATGTATTCGTATGGCATCCTTCCCTGATCCGTGGTCAGTAAAGCTCTTGCATCGGATGGCATTCTGAATTTTTCTATGTACTGCTTTACATGTTCCTGCAGACCTGCCGGAAGTGGCACGTATCTATCCTTCTCACCTTTTTCTGATCTCACGTAAAGGAATCCGTCTTTGATATCCTCAACGTTAACCTTCACTAGTTCTCCTACTCTAACGCCTGTAAAACAAAATATTTCAACTATGAGTCTGTTTCTGAACCACACTTCCCTATTGTAATGTGAATCACAGAATCTGAGGACCTTGTCAACCTGTTCTGGAGTTGGAACGAAAGGATCAGGAGAGGGTTCTTTCTTCAATCTTGGAGTTTTTGTCGATTTCCCTATGAAGGTAAACCAATGTTCCAGATCCATCATCTCTATCCTAATGGTTTTCTTCTTGATTCCATTTCTCTGCCTGGATTCGATGTACTGGTAGATCTTCTTCATATCAGGCTTGAATACATCAATTCTTTTTGAGAGCCACTTTACTCTTCGGACTCTTCTTTCTGCAGTCATAAGAGAGTCTCCTTTTCCAACTCTTTCCATATAGAAGTCATTGAGGTACTCTTCAAACTTCATTTCTTCATTAACCAATCATATCGCCCCGTTCCATCCACAGGATGCGCAGTGGTCTCTCTTTACTAAAACTCCATTCTGGAAGTACCCTACTACTGGATAACCGCAGTCGGGACACTCCGCTTCTCCAACATCGTATTCTTCTCCATACTCGTAAGCTTTCATCAAATTAATCCCTCCAGTTGAGCTTGTTTTCAAAATGCTCGTCAAACCACTTCCTCATGTCAGAAACACTGACACTCCTCAGTGGTTTCACTTTGATTCTTTCCTTTTCTCTAATATCTCTCAAAAATTCTCCGTATCTGGGTGCTTCAGATGTGTGTCTGGATCTGAAGTGTATGTCCTTTGACTTGGACTTCACGAGAGTTCCGCAGATGATGCATCTGTTCCCTCCGTTGTCGACAGTGTCGTAGACGTCGTGGACGTCCACCCTGTATTCCCTAACTTTGAAGAGAAAGTTCATTGCTTCTCCTCCAGAATGAAATGTGAATTCTGCTGTGCATGACCTTCCGCTGATACAGAATCGTAAAATTTCTGTGGACAGTTGAGGCAGGAATATGCGTAAGTTTCAGTTTTCCCAAAGAAAGGGTCACGGTTGTATTTCTTTCTGAATTTCTCTATCAATGAGGCCAATTTTCTCGAGTGCCAACCAATTAGCCAGTCGAATAAACTTGGGTTCTCTTTGTTGATCCTTCTCATCCAGGCATGTTCTTCCTGGAGCTTGAGGATGTCCTGCCTGTCCATTTCCATGCGTTCAGTTCTGGATATCAGGCTGTCACCTCATTTTCATCAAGCGTAAAGAATCTTATTCCTCCCTTTATTCTAACAAGAAGATTGTGCATTATTCC
>JBJKRS010000038.1:0-3848 GCA_046704525.1 Thermoplasmataceae archaeon | reverse complement strand
CTCCTTGATTTTGCCATGAAGGGAGCTTCAGACATTGATGCGCCAGTTATTTTGCATACAGAGGATCTGACGGCAGGGAGTTACTCCGAACTGTGCAGGATGGCCGCTTCTGCTGGAATGAAGAGAGGGAAACTGGTGAAGCATCACGCATTCCCTGCTGACCTTTCTTCTGACTCTTGCCTTGTAAAATCCATACTTGCTTCAAGATCAAATGTGAGAGAAGCAGTTGCATCAGGGAAAGGTTTCATGCTTGAGACTGATTATGTCGATGACCCCGGAAAGCCAGGGAAGGTGATCCCTGCGGACTCTGTCCCCAAGAGGGCGATCATGATAAGGAACCAGTACGAGAACTGGGAGGAAATATTCGAGAAAATATTCAGGGATGTGCCCGCCCTTGTGTTTGGGGAGGACGCGCTTGATTTTGCAAAATATCTTTAAGATTCAAGCGGATGTCATTTGGAATGACTCTAACTCCAGCCCAGATAGATCGTATAGCAAGCGATCTTAAATCCTTCCTGAGGGTGGAGAAGAAGTCTAAGAAGGTCAAGAAGCTTGAGGGGGGTTTTTACAGGGAGATTGTTGACGCCCTTGAAACGCTCAGGGCAGAAAGCGAGAAGCTTCTGAAGAACCAGGATATTTCAAACTACATCAGCATAAACAACAGGATCCAGGAGCTTGAGAGGGACTTCAGGGATTTTTTCCAGAGAAGGTTCAGCAAGATGGCTGTGCTCTCCCTATATGACCTCGATTCTGATCTCATGAACTCACTGACCGGGGAGGAGAGGGAGTTCATGACAAAACTGCACAACATGATGCATGACGAGTTGAACCATCTCCTTCTTAAAGAGAGGGCCCGCCGCGAGGAAGATGAGGAAGAATCTGCGGGCGAGCCTGCCACATCAGGTGAAGAGGTAACTGAGGGGACGGAGGAACCGGCCCAGGAGCAGGGCGGGAAATACTCGCTTGTGAGGATAGTCGGTGACCAGCCGCCTATAGCACAGCCTGACCGGGATTACTACCTGCATGACAATGACCTTGTGTATCTGCCGGAGAAATTCGCGGACCTCCTGGTTAAAAGGAAAAGTGCAGTAAAGGTGACAAGGGGCACCTGATGGTGGAAAGGTTAAATCTGCCACAGGGATGGCGTACCGGGAAAAGCCCGAGGGCAACCAACGCTTGAAAAAGTGAGGAAAGTCCCCCCTCCCCGGCAGAATTCAACCCGTTCAAGCGGGTGTTTCGAGAGGGATGGTAAAGGGAAAAGAAATAAACGGTTCCCGGCAAAGGATGATTTGCAGAAATGACGTTCCCGGGAGTGCCGATGGGAACCCTTCCTGGATGGAGAAAGTCTAAACGGGCCCTGTGAGGCTGCCGCGAGGGCCGGGTAAGACGAATCAGTCGAATGTTGCCAGCCCGAGAGGGTGAACAGAAGGGGGCTTACTCCGGGCATTTCCCTTATTTTCTAGGGAATTTCACGAGGAATCTGCACGCCCTGGAACCTGCCACCACTCTGTGTGTAGACTCCACATCAGCTTCCAGCACGTTCCTGAAAAGGCTGTTTTCTGCCATGCATGCCTCCCCGAATCTCTGGGAGATGGAAAGTATGGGACAGTTGTACTCGGTTATTTCGTATGTGCTCTCGTCCAGCTGCCTCCATTCTGACATGTAGCCTTCACTGTCCCTCATTGTCGAGAGCGACCTGATCCTGTCCCTCTCGTCCTGACCCGAAAGGGACGTCCTGTATTCCGGAATCTTCTTCTCTGTCCTGAGGTGCAGAATATTCCCTACATACTCCCTTCCGAAAATGCTGTCGACATAGTTCATAACGTCGACCACAATGTCCTCGTACCCTTTCTGGAACGAGTTTGAGCCCTTGTCGGACAGGGAGAAATAGCATTTTGGCCTGCCTCTGCCTGAGGGCGCGTAGCGCCTGTTCACAAACTCTTCCTTTTCGAGGTTTGAGAGATGCTTGAGTGCTGCAACCTTGGATATGCTGAACTCCTTTCCTATCTCCTCAAGCGTGGCTTCCCTGTTTCTCTTCAGGAAGTGAATGATGCCTGTCTTGGTGGATGGTGTATCCTTTGCGCCCATCCGTTTAACATTGGATTATGATATTAAACCATTCGGCGATTAATTCGCCCTGCACACAGCCTGAAGACTATCTCGATAATACCCTTACCTGGAATGATGGTGCCTGATTGGATAGATGCATGCTCACAACACACAAAATTTATAAACCATGCTAAGCAAACTTTGAAGGAGCACATAAAACTATAAATCCAGTGTTCGATAGGATCAGGGATTCCATATGTCCGTGAAGATATGCCAAGTGAAGAACTGCACAGAAACTAGCTTCAAGACTGTAGACGGGTCGCTTGCCAAGAAAGTGCTGACCCTGGAAGAGGAGAAGACAAAGGTTCACCTTTGCAAGTCGCATTATAAGGAGTTCAAGAAGGGGACAAAGAAGGAGAGGGAAATCCAGAAGATGGACTGGGTCTGATTAAGAGAAAACTCAGATGACTGAACCGGACCTGGGCATTACTGTTGTTATTACCACCTACAACGAGGGGCGCTATCTGAAGGATCTTCTCGACAGCTTCGTTGTGCAGGAGGGACCGCTCGAGGTCATCCTTGTGGACTCCGCCAGCACGGACAGCACCCAGAGGATAGTAGAGGATTTCCAGAAGAGGCACCAGTTCCTCAAGTACGTGAGGCAAAAATGCTCCAGAGGAGAGGGCAGGAATATCGGCGTAAACAAGGCAAGTTTCGATCATATCCTGTTCACGGACGGAGACGCCATTGCAAACCCCTTCTGGGTAAGGAACATGCGTGCCTCGTTCCTGAAGGGTTTTGACGTAGTTGCCGGAAAGACCATACAGATGGGATATGAGCCCTTCGAGAAGCTTGGACGGGTAGAGCTTTACTTCGAGGATTTCGAGGTTACTTCTCCCTCTGTCAACCTTGGTTACTCCAGGAAGCTCTTTCTCGACGTAGGCGGTTTCGATCCGAATTTCATCACCGCTGAGGATATTGACGTGAATATAAGGGCAGTCAAGGCAGGAGGAAAAATAGGCTTCTGCGAGGATTGCATAATATACCACAGGACAAGGAGCACTTTTGTTGGGTTCATTGAACAGGCATTCTGGAACGGCTTCGGAAGGAAGCAGCTCAACAACAAGCACAGCGACGTATGGTCCCACTTCAGGTTCTCAGATATCTTCAGGCCAGATGTCATAAACTTCTGGTATGTCGTAAGAGCTGCAACAGCACTGCTCGGGTATGTGACTTGCAAGCTGTTCGGCGATGATTTTGCCAAGCGGAGGGCAGGCACTTCCTGAAGTCTCATTCTGCCCTATGCAGATGCAATTCACCAATTCCGCACCGCAAACTTATAAATCTCCAGATTAAATATTGACTCGATGGCGGAAGAGGACAAGGGTTACTGGAGCAGAAAGCTCAGGGAGCTTGAAAGCAACAGGCCGGAAAGTAATCCTGAGTATTCCAGGTGGAAAGAGAAGACTCTCGGTCCCTGGAACAGCAAGACCAAGCATCAGGAAAAGGAGTACGTCAATTCATCAGACATAGGAATAAAGGAGATTTACACCAGAGATGACCTTAGGAGTGATCAGGACAGTCTAATGGGAATGCCGGGAGAATTCCCGTTCACCAGGGGAGTCTACCCCAACATGTACAGGGGCAGGCCCTGGACCATGAGAATGTTCTCTGGATTCGGGACTCCTGAAGACACAAACAAGAGGCTGAAGTATCTCATTTCACACGGCGAATCGGGGCTGAGCATCGCGTTTGACATGCCGACTCTGTATGGGTACGACTGCGACAGCAGCAGGGCA
>JBJKRS010000037.1:0-8026 GCA_046704525.1 Thermoplasmataceae archaeon | reverse complement strand
GCATTCACATAGAGCTGCCTCTTCCTGAGCTCGTTGTTCCTGTATAGTATGACAGACGACCCTTTAGGGGTGAAGCCGTACTTGTGCAGGTCAACAGAGATTGATGAAACTGCAGGAACTGAAAAGTCCCACTTCTTCACCTCTAATCCAGCCAAAGGCAGGAACGGGAGTATCATTCCCCCAACACAGGCATCTATATGCAGCCATATGTCATACTCCTCAGCTACTTTCCCAATATCCTCAATGGGGTCCACGACACCATATGGGAAACTTGGAGCCGAAGCAACTATGACGGCAGTATTGGCATTTATTTTCTCCCTGATCTTTTCAGGGTCAGCCATGTATGTGCCGTCCTTTACAGGCACAAGCACAGCTTTCATGTGAAGGTACTCAGCTGCCTTCCTGAATGCAGGGTGTGCAGTTATGGGAAGTATCATTTCCGGGTACCCGTCGAAGTCCTGGCGCTTTTCAAGGAACAGATCCCTGGCGGCCTTCATGGAGATGAGAATGCTCTCCGTGCCTCCTGTTGTGAAATTCCCGGCTACACTGTCGGGTCCGTTCAGGATGGAGCCAATCATGGCAACAACGTCGTTCTCAAGGGCCAGTGTACTGGGAAATGCGTGGTAATCCATTGCGTTCCTGTTCAGAAATTCCACGTAGATGTCGTTTATTTTTGAAAGTTCCTCCAGACCTGAGTCGTAGAGGTAGGTGAACAGCCTCCCACCCTCGACCTTGATGTCCTGGCTGGTATAATTATCCAGATCAGCCTTTACACTCTCAACTGACTTTGAACTCTTTGGTAGATTTTTAAGCATAATGCTATCACACCTTGTTCAATTTACGCAAAAACAATGCGGTCAGGACTCTGATTTCCTGCCGAGCAGCGTCCTTGCCTTCAACGGGACATTAGAACATGCAACTCTATGGCACATATCGAAACCCGTTATGTACGGAAACCCGTAGATCATACAAAACCTTTGCCGTCGTCAGGCACAAATATTTAAGTGCGATCAGCACTAATAAAATATGGCGCAGGCATAATTTGGAAGCGTCACAGGAGAGAATTCCATGGAAGATTCTGAAAATGACAAACATCCCGAGTTGCTAGGCGTACTCGGTGGTATGGGGCCTGCAGCAACACTTGACTTTCTCCAGAAGCTGCTCAAGCTTACGAAGGCAGACACAGACCAGGAGCAGATACCAACCATCACGTACAACAACACCAAGATTCCTGACAGGAATGAATCCTTCCTGAATGAGGGCGAATCTCCTCTTCCTGAACTGGTTAGGACAGCGAAGATCCTGGAGGATTCGGGCGCCAGTCTCATAGTAATGCCTTGCAATACGGCCCATATCTGGTATGATGAAATCCGGGATTCCGTCGGAGTGAGGGTCCTCAACATGCCAAGGGTAACAGCAGATTCAATTCCTGAAGGATCAAAGGTGGGGATATTGTCTACAACGCCAGTGAAACTCTCCGGCCTCTACTCTGCCCCCCTTGAGGACAAGGGGGCTGAAGTGATCCACAGCAGAGACCAGGATGAAGTGATGGATGCTATCTATAGCGTTAAGGCGGGAGACCTGGAAAGGGCGAAGAGTGCATTCCTTTCGGAGATCCATGGGATGCAGGACAAAGGCGCGACCCACATTCTTGCTGCTTGCACAGAAGTGCCGGTTGCAGTGGGAGCGGAGGATCTTTCCACCACGTTTGTGGATCCCATGGAGGTGCTGGCACTTGAGTGCATAAACCTGCTCGGGAAAGAACCGTCCGCTGACAAAACTTTTTGACTCAACACAGGCTTCATAGGCATGGGAGATGCGGCAGAGAGCTATAATCTGAAGGTTCTGTCCGAGCCTTTTGTGGCAGGTGACTGGGCATACTTTACAGTGACCTGGATAGAGGAAGATGAGTACAGGTCAAGGATCTCGCGCTTCAATGGCAAGACCGTGGAGGATGTCACTTTCGGGGGAAGGGAGAAACTGCCCCGGGTCCATGGCGGAAAGCTCTATTTTGTCTCTTACACCAAGGAGGAAGAGAGCCTCATGGTGGTTGAAGGGATGAAAGAGCCGAGGAAGCTCTGCACTTCCGGGTCCATATCTAAGTACGTGTTCCACAAGGACGGAATACTCGTGCTTGCCAGGGAAAAGGGCGACGCCACCAAGCCACTCGTCACAGAAAGGCTCAAGTACAGATTCGACACCAAGGGATACCTCCGAGCCAGGACAAGGCTGATGCTCATTGGCGATGACGAAGAAGAGCTTGTGGGCGGTGACTTTGACGTTACAGACGTTGCTTCCAATGGCAAGAGGATCGTGTTCAGCGCAACAATTGAGGATGACGACAGGGGTCTCTCAGACCTTTACGAGTTCAACACCGAGAGCGGGAAATACAGCCGGATTACGGAAGGCACCGGTGAAGTGAGCTGCATAACAATATCACAGAAAGGTGAAATAGCTTACGCCGGGCACAGGAAAGGCGTCTCCCCATGGGGCACAATGGACCTCATGTTTCCTGAAACTGGGAAGACTGTGAAAGTGGGAGCAAGTGCTGAAAGCTCCGTGAACTCTGACCTGTTTGTGGGACCTTCATCCTCTCTGGTGAGCGATTCCGGGAAATACTACGTGGTCGGGCAGGACGGTGGGGAGTCATTCATTTACGAATGTGAAGGCGACAGTGCAGTTCCGGTTACGGGCAGAGGAAGATCAGTACGTGCCTTCCATGCTTCTGTGGGGAAGATAGCTTACATCTATACGACACCCGAGAGGCCTTCTGTGCTTGTTTTCGGTGAGGAGTACAACCCCAACCCTCGCGTTACAGGACGAGTGCCGGTGCACTTCCAGACCGGCGGAAAGGATGCATGGCTAATGCTCTCCTCGAAGGACCGGCCAACCATTCTGGCAGTTCATGGCGGGCCTCAGACTGCATATGGATACGGTTACAGCATAGAGTTCAACTTTCTCGTGGACAACGGATTCAATGTCCTTTATGGAAACCCAAGGGGAAGCTCCGGGTATGGTGAGGAATTTGCGAGAGCATGCCAGGGAGACTGGGGCGGGGGAGATTTCCAGGATCTGCTCGCGTTCATGGATGAAGCAGTGAGTAAGTTCGGGCTCAAGGATGAGTTTGCAATAACAGGAGGCTCTTACGGCGGTTACATGACCAACAACGCAATAGTGAAGACTGACAGATTCAAGTGTGCAATCTCTGAACGGTGCGTTTCCAACCTCATGAGCATGTGCGGAACCAGTGACATAGGTTTCTGGTTCAATGCAATAGAGGCTGGCGTTGAGGACCCCTGGTCTGAAGACGGCATGAGAAGGCTCCTGGAGCTTTCTCCGGTCTCGCTGGCCCGCAATGTCAAGACACCAACAATGTTCATACATGGCGAGGAGGACTACCGGTGCCCCATCGAGCAGTCCGAGCAGATGTACACCGCAATCAAGATGAATGGAACAGAGTCTGTACTGGCACGATATCCCGGTGATTCACACGAGCACGCAAGAAGGGGAGTTCCGCCCAACATGAAGGACAGGCTCGAAAGAAAGCTGAAGTGGTTCAGGGACCACATGGACTGAGATTCGGGTGGATACATTCAAGAGGAACAGGCATACCGGAAAGCTCAGCCTCCCTAAAGGGATGCTGATTGACCTCGATGACACACTCATCTCAGCAGAGGCGGACAGGAAGTACTGTTGGGAAACGATAAACAGGGAATTCCGGAATGATGTCGAGAATATCGTGGAAATTACGAGGTATGCATCAGATTGGCTGAGGTGGTTCTGGTCAGATCCAGGCAGGCACAGGACCTGGCGGTTCGACCTGCGGGGAGCGAGAGCGCTTGGCTTGAAACAGGCAATGATGCATTTCGGGATTTCAGACAGCATAACCGCCGAGAGGATCTCTGACAGGTTCAGCGAGCTTAGGGAATCAAAGAACGCAATTCTTCCGGGTGCTGTTGAGACCCTGGAATTTCTGAGCGACAGAGGTACCAGTCTTGCTCTGGTAACAAACGGGAATGCGTACATGCAGAGGAACAAGATCAGGAAGTTCGGCCTGGAGAAGCATTTTGATTACATATTCATAGAGGGTGAAAAAGGATACGGGAAGCCGGATGAGAGGGCATATCTCAACCCGCTGGATCAACTGGGACTCTCGGCAGTGGAAGCCTGGATGGTTGGGGACAAGTATGAGTGGGAGGTTGAGGTTCCGCAGAAGCTGGGAATGAAGGCGGTCTGGATCAACAGAAAAAAGGAGGCAGTTCCAGAAAAGGCCGATCCTCCCTTCATGATGATAGAATTCTTCTCTGAAATAGAAGATATTATAGGGCCAGGCTGAGCCGGACCCTCAGTTCTCAGTGCTTCATGAATGCGAGGTAGGCCATGTAGGAGCTCCACATGTCCACCTTGCTTACCAGCTCAAAAGGCGAGTGCATTCCCAGAACACCCGGACCTGCGTCGATCACGCTCATTCCATACCTGGCGAAATCCTGTGCTACTGTTCCTCCGCCTCCTTCGTCCACCTTTCCAAGTGTCCCGAACTGATACTTTACGCCATATTTCTCAAATATGCCCCTGAGGTATGCAACAAACTCGGCAGGTGCCTCGGATGAGCTGAACTTTCCTCCCGATCCGGTGTATTTTGTTACAACGATTCCGCCGCCGAGCTTGGCAGCGTTATGCTCATCGTGCGCTTCTTTGAAGCTCGGATCCATGACTGCGTCCACATCCGAGGAAATGACCTTGCTCCTCCTCAGTAGCGAAAGGACGTCTATGTTCTCAGCCTTGCCTGTCATCTTGTGGACAAGCTGTGTTACAAGGTACTCCAGAAGGTTAGACTGCGAACCGGTCGCACCCTGGCTGCCGATCTCTTCCTTGTCGTAGAACAGCACTATGGCTGTGTCATCAACAGTGTCCACGTCCATGAATGCGTGGAAGCAGGCGTATGATGAAGCTTTGTCATCGTGCCCGTATCCCCCGATGAGAGACGAGTCAATGCCCGATTCACGGGCTCTTTCAGCAGGCACAAGGTACAGTTCTGCCGAGGCAAGATCATCCTCTTCAAGTCCGTATTTCTCCTTGAGTATCCGCAGGACGTTTTCCTTGTAAGGCTCGTCCTTTCCGGTCCCAGGAATGCTTCCGAAAACTGCATTCATCTCCTCTCCCTTGATGCCCTCGAAGAGTTTTCTCTCTCCCTGGACCTTGCCTGCAATATGAGGCAGGAGATCTGGAATTACGAAGACCGGGTCCTCGGGATTCTCTCCTAGCTTCAGCCTTATTTCCCTGCCACTCTTGGTGAAAATCCTGCCATGCAGGGCCAGTGACCTGTTGACCCACTGGTACTTCTTGACTCCCCCATAGTACTGGGTCTTAAGGAGTACAGAATTTGTGTCGCTGTCCTCGTACACCGGCTTCGGCTTCAGGTCAATCCTGGGAGAGTCAATGTGTGAAGCAATGACGAAGAGTCCGTTCTTCAGCCCGTTCTTTCCAACGATTCCTGCCGCAAGAGTCCTTCCCATGTGGTTGAGGTAGAACCTGTCGCCGGGTTTCAGCTTCTCCATGCCTTCTATATCCGTGAAGTTCTTTTTCCCCAGCTTTTCAATGAAGTAATCTACAGCCTCAAACTCCGTCTTTGCATTGTTGAGGAAATTTATGTACCCTTTTGCAACCTCGTCAAGTTTCCCGCGGTTGCCAGAATTTATCAGGGACCAGCCCGTGTTCTCCGCAGACATAGCCAGTCATGCGGTCTGGAGATTAAATAGCTTCGGAACGGGGTAGGATTTTATACCGCCCCCCAATACATGAGAGTAGCTAGGGGAGCCACTGGAACATGCTGAGAGGGCAGCCACAACATGCTGCCGACCCTTGAACCTGACCCGGACAATGCCGGCGCAGGAAAGCGCATTTCTGAATGGACTTCTCTGGCAGGAGGCTTGAAATATGGATCCTGCAAGAGACAACAGACCGAAGGGCCGGAAATATACTTCCTTTGGGAAAAGGATGGCAGCACTGGCCATTGCGGTGGTAATTATTGTTGCCGGATTTGCAATCTACTATAGCATTGAAAATAAAGGTTCACCCCAGGGAAAGACAGTGCTGACGATATACACATATCCTTCATTCCTTGCGTACGGGTCTAATTATACCCAGGCATATAGCGTGGTTTTCGGGACGTTTGCAAAGCAGCACAATGTTACAATTAACCTGGTCAATGAATCAGCCGGCCTTTACCAGACTCTCAAGAACAACAAGGGCCATGAGAGTGCTGATATCGTCATTGGGCTCACAAACATGCACGGTGTGCAGGCTGCCTCCGAAGGCCTACTTGCAAAGTACACGCCCCCGGGAGCCAAAAGCCTGAACGCCAGCTTGATCAAAGATATGGGTTCAGCGGCCCCATACATAACACCGTATGAGTACTCGTACCTGGGGATTGACTACAACAGAAGCTTTGTGAATTCAACTGGATTTGCTCCAGGGGGCCATTTCACACCATCCTTCCTGAACCTCTCCAGCAGGACCCTTGCAGAGAACCTGCTGCTGGAAAACCCAACAACAGACGATACGGGGCAGGCCTTCCTGCTCTGGGAAATTGCATACTACACGTATGTGCTGCACGAAAACTGGACGAAGTGGTGGAATGACACAAAGCAGTATACGCACACTTACAGCAGTTGGGACAGCGCGTTCGGGCAGTTCGAGTCTGGAAGCAATACAAGCTTGCTGGTCAGTTACTTGACAGATCCGGCATACAATGTGTACAACGGGTACGGCAACGGTACCGGTTCAGTTGTGTCATACCACAACAGCCAGGCTTACGGCTGGAGGACCATTTATGGCATTGGGATAGTTAACGGATCAAGCAAGATGCAGCTCGACAGGCAGTTTGTCAACTACTTCATGAACCAGACCGTCCAGTCACAGCTGCCCCTGAATGAGTGGATGTACCCTGCAAACCAGAGCACCGAAATCCCCCATGTCTATAGTGTGCTTCCGCCACAGACGGACATATACCCACTGAACAATTACATCAATGCCACTGTCATAAGCGAGAACCTGCAAACATGGGACACGGAATGGCAAAGCCTGCAGTAGTGAACCGGGCAAAAGCGGCAAAGTGGGCCCTTCTGCTGGCCCCGTCCATTTTCATCATGTCAGTGGTGGTTGTTCCATTTGCACTTCTGGCCCACAGCAACTTTGACATCTCCTTCTTCAGCAATATAGCTGGCAATTCCCCAACTGCAGTTCTTACGAGGAAGGCCCTTTACAACTCCATGGAGCAGGGAGCCGTCAGCGCATTTTTCAGCTTTGCGGCTGGACTGCCGCTGGGAGTGTTCCTTGGTAAATACCGCTTTCGCTTGAAACGTGCCTTCACTTCCTTCTCGGTAATACCTTTCTTCCTCCCCTCCCTGGTTGTTGTTTTCGCATTCCTGAGCGGGTTCGGACCTGATTCAGGCCTGTCCACAATGCTGCCATTCACATCCTCCCTCTCATCCGGGTTTGCTGGCATCATTGCAGTCAACACTTTCTTCAATGCACCACTTGTAGCCCTTTTCACAATGACTTCCATTGAAAACACGGACCCTGCCTATAATGAGGCTGCCATGACGCTTGGAGCTAGCCCCGCTTCAAGGTTCACCGGGATATGGGGAAGAGGAGGCCTTATTTCAGCCTCAGGTGCTGCGGTTCTGACTTTCACCTATTCCTTTGCAGGTTTCGCCGCACCATTGGTCATAGGCGGACCTGGATTTTTCACCATGGATGCCTGGATCTACTTCATGCTCAAAACACTGGGCAACTTCCAGGCCGCGGTCGTTCTGGCGCTTGTTGAGGTGCTTGTCCTAATACTCCCAGCACTGGCTTACATCCTGGTCAGCAGCAGGAGCAGGAGAGTCACCGGCTCAAGCGCAAAGCTTCCTCCCGAAGCCCCCAGAAGCATTTATTTCTATGTCGGGGTGGTTTATGCTTCCCTGTGGGCAATTGTTGAATTTTACCTCCTTTTTTCAGTATTTGCCTCCGCCTTCCACAC
>JBJKRS010000036.1:0-5916 GCA_046704525.1 Thermoplasmataceae archaeon | reverse complement strand
GCGTGCTCCTGAACTTCTCTCAAGTGAAATTGTAGCAAAAGTCAGGGAAATAAGCGAGGCACATTCAACAACAATGGCCAGGATTGCACTGGCATGGCTTATTTCAAGAGGCGAAAACATTTTCCCTATAATCGGCGCGTCCAAGACTGAGCAGCTTGAAGACAGCATCTCAGCAGCGGACTTCGAACTGTCTTACGAAGACCTGGAAGCACTCAATCAGGGTGTGAACTGACATTGTTGTGCAGAACAGTGATGATTGTACACAACCTTTATTTCCTCATTACTCCGGGGTGCAGGACTCTTGAAAGCTGAAGAGGTTCAGAGGCTTGAGGAATTCATAAGGCAAAAGATGTTCGAGCACAGAATGCCCGGGTTGACCATAGCGGTACGGGACAATGACGGTGAGCATTATTCCAGGGCTTTCGGTTATGCTGACGTTTCAGCCGGGATCCCGGTCACTCCTGAAACATGTTTCTCATTAGCCTCCATAACGAAGTCCTTCACGGCGCTTACCGTGCTGATGCTTGCAGGCCATGGGAAACTCAAACTGAACGACCCTGTAACCAGCCATATTCCAGAACTGGCTGGAACTGTCTTCGACAAGATTACAATTCACCACCTCCTCTCACATTCTTCAGGGATTTCAACACTCGGAAGTGCTGAAAGGCATCTTAAGAGCGGTATGTCGTCCGAATCTGCAGATTCGCGACCCGATCAGGCTGAAGAATCATTCCACTCAGTGCTTTCCCACGCTGGAGAATGGACCATTGGCGAACCGGGAGAGAAATTCTCATATCTCAACGAGGGCTTCACATTGCTTCATGATATTGTTGAAAAAGCGTGTGGAACTTCATACGACGAGTACGTTTGCACCAACATAATCGAGCCACTGGGAATGGGCAGCACCTTTTTTATCGGAGGTCCAAGATCACAGAAAAAAGGTCTGATTGCAGAGCCGTACTCTACGGTTGAAAGCAGCACACCGGTTCGTACAAAACTTGCTCCTGGAACACCTGGAAGTGGCAGCCTGTTCAGCAATGTCAATGATATGAAGCTTTTCATAGAGATGCTGGTCAACCGTGGAAGAGTCAACGGAAAGCAGCTGTTTGACTCCGAAGATATAGAGCTCATGGAACAGATCCATGTTCACCTCAATTCCTTTGAGATTGGAAGTGAGGGGCCCAGGCAGGTTGAGGGCTCAGGTTACGGCTACGGGCTCAACATAAGTGATAATTTCCTTGGCCACAAGCTCATAAGTCATGCTGGTTCTATACTTGTCCACACATCATTCATGGCATACATTCCGGAAACAGGAGTGTACGTCATCGCATTTGCCAACACAACCGGGTACTCAATGGGGAACATTGCCAAATTTGCCCTAATGTGCGCTATGCACAGAGATCCAGATGAGCTTCCTTTTCTGGTGAATGAAAGGACAATGGAACGTATTTCGGGCCTTTATGAAACGTACAGGGGAAGCATCCAGTATACTGTGACTCGAAGGGGTGATAACCTGGAACTGGGGAACAATTTTGCCAACGGAACCATTGTTTTTATGCCCGAATCCATTTCTCGCCGCAATGCAAGATTCTCCGCGGTTCAAGGGGGAATCAAGATATTCGCTGAATTCACCATTGAGACTGATGGGAGTGGAGAAATGATATTCCAGAATTCGAGGTACAAGAAGCGAAAGAACTGAATGTGGGCATACGTTGCAACACCAATTTCCACTCTGGGTGGCAGTCTGCAAATACTACCAACAATCCGGCCGAGGTTTCCAGATAGGACTGGTAAGTATCTCTTTGCATTGCACCATGTTTTATTACCACTCCAGCGTTTAGCCAGTCGACTGAAGAATGCCATCATCCAGATCCATAAGTTTCGGGCGACTCCTTAGCGGGGGAATGCAAAAGACAAGTGGTTATCTTAACATACAGGGGGGGACAATCAAGTCCATTACAGCTGCCCCCACTGAATCAAGCGTCGAGGATTTCTCACATTGCACTATTGTTCCAGGTTTCATCGATATTCACACTCATGGTTATGGGGGGATCGACTCAATGACACGTGATGTATCACAGCTGTTGGAATGGTCGAGGGAAATAACTTCACATGGTGTGACTGGTATAGTTCCATCATCTGTTTCTGAATCTCCAGAGAGAATAGTTGAATTCATCGGCAACATAAAGAAAGCGATGGGCCGGCCCCTCGATGGGGGAGCTGAGATACTTGGCTGCAGGCTTGAGGGACCATTTATCAGTATAGAAAAGAGGGGAGCACACAATCTCGATTCGGTCCGTGACCCGGTTCCTGAAGAAGTCAGCAATATACTCAGGGTTGGAGAGGAAGTGCTCAGGATCGTTGATATTGCCCCGGAAATTCCCGGGGGTATAGAAGCCATAAGTGAATTCACAAAGTCAGGAGTAATTGCCTCAGGTGCACACTCTGATTCTTCATTTGAAGAGGTGACCGGGGGGGTTGATCATGGGGTGTCGCTGCTTACGCATTTCTACAATGCCATGTCAGAGCTAAGGCACAGGAATGTAGGTATGGTTGGTGCGGGACTCCTGGACGAAAGGCTAAAAATAGAATTGATCGCAGATTTGATTCATGTATCGCCTGAGGCTATCAAGCTGGCGGTAAAATGCAGAGGTTGGGAGAACATAATCCTTGTTACAGACTCAATTTCAGCCACTGGGCTTGGAGACGGTGCGTTCAAGCTCGGGAACATAAATGTGCAGGTGAGGGACGGGCTCTGCACCGTCATGGGAAGTGATACCATTGCCGGAAGCACACTAACTCTTGACAGAGCCATACGAAATCTAATGGGCCTCGGTTACAGTCTGGAAGAGGTCATCCCCTCCAGTAGTTCAATCCCGGCCAACCTTCTCGGGTTTACGGACAGAGGGTTACTCAGCCCCGGCTATCGTGCGGACATATGTGTTTTGGATGATGATGCAACTGTAGAAGCAACATATGTCAAAGGACAGGCTGTTTACCGGAAGTAAACCAATTTCTAGGCCATCACATGAAAAGATACTTTGAACGGTCCGCGGCGGGCAGTTTCATTACGGCTCCTTCAAGCGACCTTGAGAGTTCAGTGACTTCATCAAAACCCAGTCTGACGCCTTTGTCCTCCAATACAGAATGCATTGAGCCCAGCACCGCCTGGTAGCCTGGCAGGGGATCGCGGAAACTCACCTCAGGGTAAATCTCCATGACCTTCTCCTTCAGCTTGGACCAGTAAACCTCTCCTGATCTATACACTCCTCCGTATCCACTCACTGGGAGGGGAGCACCGTTAGACAGCCTGTTCTCAAGAGCAATGACGCATCTTGCAACCTCTGTGGCAGCTTCCTCAAGGATTTCTGTGCATATGGCATCACCAGTTTTTGAAAGTTCTGAAATGATTCGTGCGAGGGAAGCTATGCGTCTGATATCCAGAGGAGTCGTGTATACCTCATTCACGAGCTTCCTGGGCTCATTCACCCCGAATTCTGACATGAGCCTGTTAAGTATTCCAGAGGTGGTTTCGATCCTCCCGTCAGCTATCATGGCGGCAGTCTGGATAGCCCTCTTGCCAATGTAGAATGCGCCGCCTTCGTCGCCTATGAACCAGCCCCAGCCGCTGCATCTTTCAAAGCGTCCTTCTTTCTTTCCGTATGCTATCATTCCAGTTCCCGGGGCTCCGATGATCCCGTCCATATCGGGAAATCTGCACCTGAATCCCATTTCGCCGTCGTTGAGAAGTGTATACCTGTTTCCCAGGCGATATGACGAGACAAAGTCTTCTATGATCGCTGTCGACTTTTCAGAATCCTTGACACCGGCCATTGCAAAGGTGAAGAAATCTATGTCGCTCCAGGAAACATCGGCCATTGCAAGGGACTCTTCGATTGCGAGTTTCACATTTTCTCTGGCACCATCGACGCCTATGTTTCTGAAGTTGGAAGGGCCCTTGACTCCGACTCCGAGGATTTCACCATGAATGTCATACGTCACCGCGATGGTCTTGGTTGCTCCACCGTCAAGGGATGTGAAAAGCATACGACCCTAACAAACGGCTGTATTATAATTGTTCCCGAATGCTTCAGATTCAGAACTCACACTGCCCATAAGTGTGCAGTCAGTATAGCGTGAATCCTGAGCGTACTTCCTTGAAACTCTCGACATCATCTGACCATTTCTGTGCCATCTCTTTGAACACTAACTCATTCGACTTGGATTCAGCAATATCGTTGTTTCCGAAAATGAGCCTGATCCAGTCTTCCCTGAAATTGAGCAACTCCTTGGCGTATAGGTCATAGAACACCTCTATCCAGGTGTACAGCGGCGAATAGCTGCTGCGGTCGGTTATGTGGACAAAATAACCCGGAACACGTGTATTCGCCAACGGTTCCGAAAGAGGCCTGAATTCAGTCTTCCTCAGATGAATCCCGGCATGGTTATTCTTAACAGACTCCCATATCCCGGGAAAACCGATCTGAGTAAAGGGATAAGGTGTGCCGCGCCCTATGCTTGCGCTGCTTGCCTCAAAGATGCACATACCGATGTAATTGATGACCGAATTCATCCCGGGGAGGTTCCACGAAAATGGGACAAATGAACCAACAAGATCATCATAGAACGCACTCCTTGAGTATCCTGTCATCTTAACGACCTCCAGATCCGCCCGGGCATTCCTGTTGAGGAAGAATGCAGCCTCTCCGATTGTCATTCCATAACGAGTTGGTAACAAATCAGTCCCAACGAAGGAAATGTACTTCTCCTCAAGCAGAGGTCCCTCAACAATGTCGGACCTTATTGGATTGGGCCTATCCAGGACTATGATCCGTGTCGAGGTTCCACTTGCCGCTTTCAGAAGATTGTGCAGCGTCGATAGATATGTGTAGAACCTGACTCCTGCGTCCTGTATATCATAAAAGACCGTATCAAACTCCTTCAACACTTCCCTGTCAACTTCCTTGGATCCCTCGCTGTACAAAGAGTTAACCGGGATATTGCGGTACTTCTCATCTGGAACCTCCTCTCCCGGGAAATAGGTGCTGTAGAACCCATGCTCGGGCGAGAAGATTCTGGAAATGCTCACTCCTTTTCCGAGAAGGTAATCAACGTTCTGTTCCAGGCCGGATGTAACGCCTGTTGCGTTTGTGATGATCCCGGTCTTTCCATATTTCTTGCTTGTATCCAGGTTCTCGAGCCCAAATCTGAATGACATTGTGTAACAAGCACATCAGATTCCTCTATTAATAAGGTTCCGCAGTTGTTACTTACATTTACGTATATATCTGGTTCACTCTATATTCCTGAAGACGGCATTGTGGAAGAGCCGCCTGAATCTGAGGATCTTGATATTCTCCCTGGTCGGGTATACTCTGTTGGAGAGGATGGTAACAGAAACCCTGCGCTTTGTGTCGATCACAAGAGAAGGGCCGGTGAAGCCAGTATGGCCTATGGCTCCATAATCGGCATAATCGCCCATGAAGCCGGCGAGGCCGAATGAATCGCTGGGATTCGTTGATCTAGGCTGTTTGATCATCCATCCAAGGCCGAAGATACCTCCAAGATATCCATTGGCAGGAGTCGTCATCAACCTGAAGGTCCTTTCGGAGAAGAGTCTGTTCGAAAGCAACGCGTCAACAAACTTACCGACATCGTCAAGATTGCTGAAGAGTCCGGCGTGTCCAGCCACACCCCCCAAGTAGTATGAATTTTCGTCGTGCACCTTTCCCCACACTAGACCGCGGTCCTCAGTCCTCTCGGTGGGGGCTATCCTCTCTTTGGTCAAGTCCGGATTGAAACCGGAATTATCCATGCCAAGCGGCTTGAATATCTCATTTCTGGCAAGCACGTCGAGTTCCTTTCCCGTCAAGTGCTCCAGCAGAAACGCAAGGGACATGAAATTGAGGTCGCTGT
>JBJKRS010000035.1:0-6157 GCA_046704525.1 Thermoplasmataceae archaeon | reverse complement strand
CCTGTGAAGTTTCCCCGTCCAACGAGTACTTCCCCATCAGCACAATATCGGGCTTCTCCTTGAGCACAAGGGCCGCAAGTATCCTAGAGGTGACAAGCGTGTCAGCACCAGCAAAAGACTTGTCTGTAATCAGGAACCCTCTGTCTATGCCCATCCGGAGGGACTCGTTTATGATCTCCTTCGCCTGTGGGGGTCCCATTGTAGCAACCTGGGTCTCACAGCCAGTTTTCTCCTTGAGCCTGATGGCCTCCTCGACAGCTTTCTTGTCGAAGGAGTTGATCATCAGAGGGACGTTTTCCCTGTTTATCCTTCCAATTTCGGGGTTGAAAGTAATCTGGTTTATGTCGGGTATCTGCTTGGCAAAAACCAGGACTTTCATGAAGTATCTACCATGACTTTCCCGCCCTCAACCTTCACCTTGTACGAAGAGAGGGGTGAAATGTCACCGGACCCCTCAGGAGGGCTCTTTACAGAACCGTCTGCAGGGTTGAACGTGGCGAAGTGGTTCGGGCAGATCAGGTCTCCGTCATCCATGAAGCCCTCGGAGAGGTCATAGTCCTCATGAGTGCAGTAGGAGGATGTTGCAAAGTACTTGCCGCCGTCCTTGATTATGAGGATTTCCTTTCCGTCGACCTCTCCCTTGAACAGGTCCCCGTCATTCATAACTCCGTCATCCACTATTTCGTACCATGTCATAATTCTCTATCATAGCATTATAATTATATTTTTTTGGAATGACTTTACGCGCAGAACCGCTGTGCGACAAAATTATTACTGTTTGACCACTGACTGAAACCAGGGGATGCATTGTAAATGGATCAGGAAGTGAAGCGGAAGTTCCTGAAAGCAGGAGAGATAGGGAGGAAGGCACTTGAATTCGCAACTACGCTGATCGAGCCAGGGACATCCTTCTACGAGGTAGCGGAGCAGGCAGAGAAATTCATCAGGGACGAGGGCGCCAAGCCATCATTTCCGCTGAACCTTTCAATAAACAATGAAGCCGCCCACTTCACCCCAGCAGAAGGTGACAAGAAGAAGTTCAGGAGGGGCGATCTGGTGAAGGTGGACCTCGGGGCGGAAGTTGACGGGTACCCTTCAGACAACGCGACTACAGTTGAAGTTGGAGAAACAGGCAACTATACTGATCTCATTGACGCCACCCGTGAAGCCCTGAACAGTGCAATAAGGAGGCTCCGGCCCATGCTCCAGGCCAGGCAGATCGGCGCCGAGATCGGAAGGCAGATTACAAACAGGGGCTTCAAGCCAATAAGAAATCTTGGAGGGCATGGCATAAACAGGTACGACCTGCACTCATCCATCTTCATACCCAATTATGACGACGGAAACGCCGCTTATATCAAGCCAGACACGGTCATAGCAATAGAACCGTTTGCCAGTACGGGCATAGGCATGGTGCACAACGGGCCTCCCGGAAACATATATATCCTCAGCGGAACAAAGAACGACAGCGAGGAGACAATATACAAAAACTTCAACACCCTTCCATTTGCTGAAAGGTGGCTCGCAAAGATCGAGCCGGACTACCGCAGATACATCAAGAGGATGATGTCCTCCAGTCAGGTCTCAGCTTTTCCGGTGCTAAAGGAGCATTCTTCAGCAAGGATCTCTCAAGCTGAGCACACAGTAATGATACTGTCTGACGAGATAGTTGTAACGACAAAATAGGTTTACCGACCTTATTTCATCTTGCTCAGGATGGCCTCCAACGCCTTCTCCAAAACTTCGTCGGCGCCAAGCGAGCTGTCAATGATTATTGAGTCTTGCGGTATCACTCTTCTGTAATACTCGCGGACCTTCTCCAAGTATCCGGTATTCTCAAATCCAGAGAAGGAGTCTCTTCCTGAAATTCTTTTCATGGCGGATTCCGGTTCGGCATCGAGATAAACAGTGAAATCGGGCCTTATCCTTATAATGTCTGAAACGTGCTGCATCCATTGCACCGTTTCGTCCATTCCAGGAAAGAGGCTCCCTATTATGGCTCCCTGGTAAGCGAGCGATGATGACAGGTATCGGTCGCAGATGACTATCTCACCCGCTTCCAAGTGAAATCTTATTTCATTCTGGTGAGAAAACCTGTCCTCTGTGAACCTGAAGAACAGGCGAAGCCCGTTTTTTGGATCATGACTTGCGCTTTCCTTCTCGGTGATCCGGAGACTGCTGGTGGGCTCCCTGGTAAGGAATACTACGTGACTGCGGGATGAAAGCCTGTCAGCAAGGGATTTGCACAATGTGGTTTTGCCACTTCCGTCTATTCCCTCAACGGCTATGAACACTCCACAATATCCCTTACCAGCCTTAAAAGGCTTGTCGAGCTGTGCTACGACTGATAAACGGCCCAATCCAAAGTTTATATTTCTCGAGTCCCATGCGATACTGTGACGCAACCTGCCAGAAAGCTGGGCTTCAACACTGCTGCAACACACTCAGGCGAGTTGAAGGACCCCCGTTTCGGAAATGTCGTAACCCCTATTTTTCAGACCTCAACATTTGTCTACCCGAACTATGCGGAAGGCACATACAAGGACCATACGCGCAACGAGCCGTACTTTTACACCAGGTGGGGAAATCCCACACTGGAGTCTCTGGAAAAAAAGTATGCCTCCCTGGAGGGATCGGAAAAAGGCCTTTCATTCTCCTCCGGTATGGCGGCAATAGTATCCTCCATTGCATCTCTTGCCGGAAGGAAGGGGAGGCTATTGTCAATGCAGGAACTCTATGGCCAGACTTCGGCCTTTATGACCGGAATGCTTCGAGGCTGGGGTGTGGAAACTGATTTTCTTCCAGTATCCGAAATCAACGCCCTTGACTCCCTGGAGGACCTGTATGATGCAGTCTATCTGGAATCCATCAGCAACCCGACGCTCCAGGTTTCCGACGTGGGGAGAATAGGAGCGCTCTGCAGGGAAAAGGGGATTCCATTGATCGTAGATGCTACGTTTGCATCCCCTTACAACCAGAACCCCCTGTCCCATGGTGCCACAGTCTCTGTTCACAGTGCGACAAAATACATCGCAGGGCACAGTGATGTGGTGGCAGGACTTCTGGGGACAGACAGTGAAACGTTTGGCGCACTCCAGGTTTCCAGGAAGACACTGGGTGGAACGCCTGATCCAATGCAGGCGTTTCTTGTCAGCAGGGGGATCAAAACGCTGGGGCTGAGGATGGAGAAACACAACAGGAACGGGCAGGAGATATCAAATTTCCTGAGCCAGCATTCTGCTGTCAGAAGGGTGTATTATCCCGGCCTGGAGGAGAATGAGACTTTTGACGTGGCGAGGAAGGTGCTGCGTGGATTTGGAGGAATGGTATCCTTCGAGTTGCGCGGGGATATCAGATCAGCGAGAAAGTTTATTTCCGGACTGAAGCTTGCCTCTCCCGCTCCGAGCCTTGGTGGAGTCGAGAGCCTCGTGACACTGCCCATAGACACAAGCCATTCCACCACCCCTCCCGAGCTGAGAAGGAAAATGGGAATATCTGACAGCCTTATTCGATTCTCACTGGGAATAGAGGACCACGAGGACCTCATAGAAGATATGCAGCAGGCTCTGTCATCTGTGTGATCAGAACAGCTTGAAGTTCCCGGTGATTGGATCGATGTGGTCTTCAGGGGCAGGCCCAAGGCCAAGGCACGTTACGGTGCCCGGGGCTATCTGGGTGAGGCCCGCATCCGTTATCAAAGAAGTCACAATCCCTGCATCTTCAGCCATTGACTTCAGCCGGTAAAGAGTCTCAAGGTCCGCAATCCTGACAACTATCTTCCTCTGGCCAGTCCTGATCCATTCCTTGAAAACCTTCTTGTCATCCTTCTCAGCCTTCAGGGCGCAGGTTACAGCTGCATGAGCAACCTGGGCTGCCATTTTCCCTTTTCCGAAGTCCAGGTCTTTCCTTACTGCTATTACCATCTTGATTTCTACCAAGGAACATCCTTCCTGTTCAATTTGTATCCAATTATGTTTATGGCTCTGTGCAGGGGTGGAGTGATGAGGAGGATTGCAAGGGCTCCGACGATGTTGCCGTAGTACTCCGTGAAGAAAGCCGGGGAAAATGCGTATACCAGAAGGAATGACACCAGGACGAAAGGCCACTGGTCAAGCAGGAATCCCTTGTCCCCTCTACCGAGTCCTAGCCTTCTTTTCAGGAATGAGCCTGCCATGTCTCCAATAAGAGAGCCGAATGACATCGGGAAGAGAACTACAAGTGCTGCCACCAGGGGCTCCGGGTACTGGCCCAGATAAGAGAGCGTGGGAACCTGCGTTATGAAATACAGGATGACGCCGAGCAGTACGCCCATCAGGGAACCGCCGATGAAACCGCTCCAGGTTTTGCCGTCTCCCAGGATTCGCCTGCCGTCCTTCATGCTCCTGCCAAAGTCAACCCTTCCGTAGCCTCCGGTAATAACTGCACCGGGGTTTGCTACAAAGGCCGGGAGAAACAGTACGAAAGCGTCTATGATATCTTTGAGCAGGTTAAGCATACTCTTCTACAGCCTTCAGGATATCCGCCTTAGTAATAATTCCCTTCAGGTCCCCGCTCTCCATGATGAGAACTGCGTTTGAGAACTTCAGAATCGGGTATATCATTGATATGGGGGATGTCTTGTCAACCTGGGGAAGAGTTGGCCCCATGACTTTCTTAACTGTGAAACCCCGCAGGGAATCTATGGAGGCACCCTTTATCAGAAGCTCGTTGACATCAGACTCGGTAATGGTTCCGACAACCTTCTTGTCCTGAGCCACTACCGGCAGCTGTGAATATCCCTTTCCACGCATAAGGTTAAGTGCAGAAATTACTGAATCCGCAGGAGAGCATATGATAACCTTGATGCTCATGATGCTCTCGCAGGTGAGGTCTATGTTTCCAGCCCGCTGGCCGGATTTGTTAAGGTAGTCAAAAATCCTCCTGACCTTGTCATAGGTGGGGTTTATACTTCCTTTCTCCAGCCTTGCAATGTAGGACTGGCTCACTCCGCTTATGCTGGCAAGCTCCTTCTGGCTTATGCCTAGGTTCTTGCGCATTTTCCTGAGCTCTTCAATGGAGGGTAGCATGAATTATTGCAGCTAATATTCTTCTGTCATAAATATTATTTCCTGTAATAAGACGGAAAACTGTCGTCAAGCAGGGGAAAAGAGATTAAGGTACCGGCAATCCATGGCTGGATGATCAGTTCCCCCAAGAGCCCTTTGAGGAGGTACCTTATTGAGCACAACTCCATTTTTGTCCTTCTGATTTCGATCCTTAGCGGAATTCTTGCTACTTATATCGCCTATGACGTGACAGGGATGGTTGACATCATATTCATCACCCCGGTCGTAACATTCGCGGTGATGTATTATCTCAAGATGAGGGGTATCAAGCAGAAGCTCATCGGCGGCCTGATAATATTCCTGGTGGTTGGAATCGTTGCAGCAGCACTCACTTCGGTGACATACTACAACACTGAGCACCCAATCACATACACGATGCCAAACGGGGAAATTGCGACCCTGAGCGTGACCCCTTTTGGCGGCCAGAGCCAGACTTACAATTTCTCCATGCATGTGACCAATGTAAACAACCCCTCACTGTTTTCAGCATCTTTCAACATTTCCGCTGGAGGCCCTCCTGTGAAGCACTACAATTTCAGCGAGATGAGCTTTGAAGTACTGAACAGCAGTTCCGTCCTGATCTACAAGAACGTGGACAATCTGGGACAGGGCATATACACTTTCAATTTCACAGTGGCAAACGGCACCTCAGGAAATATAGTGGTCAACGGAAACGGTCCGGCAAACAGCGGCAGCCAGAGCCTTTTCACATTCATTCTTTCAGGATTCGTCATTCTGTACCTCATCCCCATGGAACTGATCCTGCTTGCTCTGGTCTTTTTCCAGAGAAGTGTTGAGAACTCCAGAAAATACCGTGCTGAGATAGAAAACAGATGGAAGAAGTGATCAAATCAATATGAATATATATTTGATTGAAATTTATATATAATGCCATCAACCAGAAGGATTCAGCTAACCGGAGGCTCCACATATATAGTCTCCCTCCCCTCAAAATGGGTAAAGGAGAACAGGCTGTCCAAGGGTAGCGAGGTGGACCTTGAAGAGATAGACGGAGACATAGTTATCACGGGTCGGGGAACGAAGAAGAATAA
>JBJKRS010000034.1:0-3552 GCA_046704525.1 Thermoplasmataceae archaeon | reverse complement strand
CTGCTTGTCTGAAGGGCTGGCTACAGCCAGTCCCACATATCATGATCCAATTGCGAATATAGTTCCAGCGTTGGGAGTCTCCCCTCCTTGTCCGGCTTTATCGAGAAAAAAACGCTCACATATTCGTCCGCCTCGACGGTGGGTATGAAAGTGGTATCTTCGAGCCTGTCACCTCTAAGCCTTATGAAAAAAGCAATTCTCGGTATCCTGGACTCGTTTCCAAGCCTGGCGCCTTCCACGAGGAACCTCTCGTGTATTGATGTTTCATACACCCTGTCTTCATGAGAAATAGTGGTAAGGCCCTCACCTATCCTGTCATTGGAATAGAGAATGAGGCGCGCTTGGTCCGGAGTCTGCTTTCTGGGGTCAAGTTCAGCCAGGCCTTCCCTGTCTTTGTTCAGGGCGAGGCTAACCACCTCATTTCCCTTAGGTATGGGCAGGGAATACCTCACCACCGAGACAGGAGTGTCCTCGTTGACGCTTTCAAGTAGTGATGTTATGCCTGGAGACGGCCCGAGATAGTCTATCCTGGTGTCGAGCTCAGAGGCGGTAACAACAGCAAGTGCCCTGTTCACGCGGTCATTGAACAGGCTGTGGAACCTGAATGAAAGGAACAGTTCACGTCCGTAAAGGTAGGAGTTTGTCGTGATTACGGATGGGATCTTGAAAATCTCGGACAGGCTTGCCATCTGTTTTGCATCACTCAGTTTCTCTGACACTATGTAGTAAGTGTTTTTCTCTATTACGCTGCTGTGAGTTTTTATAGCGTTTTGCAGGCCCTTTGAAAATGATTCCTTCTGAATGTACATCTGCAGGTATGTTGATTCATCCTCATGGTAAAGGTAGCCCGGAATCACGGTTCCGGACCTTGAAGAGAGTCCAAACCATGGTGAATCCTGCGTGAGTGCCACTGTGCACATCATATCCAGTTTCTTGTCTGCGTCACGGATTAGCATAATGCGCGCCGTCCCCCTTTCTGATATCCATGATAAGTGAAAGTGTGAATAGAATCACACGGGCATTCCAAGGATGAATTGCTGTTCTCATGCAAAAAAATATAGCAAATACTCGATTTAATACTTCTGGTGGATTTTGGAGGAGATGATGGAAACACAACTTAGGGCGGTACAGTGAAGATCATGGCCTGCAACACAGAAAATCTGGTTCTTCTGACAGTGGGACAGCATCCTGGGCACATACGCTATCACGAAATGGTTATCAGATTTCTTCGCAGCAAGTTCAAGAAAAGGTCTGGATGCATTCCGGACCTTGAGACTCCAAAACGTGGCACTGACCCTCGAAACCAAAAACATTACTTGCTTTGAGCATCTTATTCGGCTGGTGAGAAAAAGGTGGAATCGTACGATCTCGTCATAATAGGCTCCGGCTCAGCAGCCACTGCATGTGCATACGCATGCCTTGAAGCTGGCTGGAAAATCGCCGTGGTTGACCAAAAGCCCATTGGGGGGACCTGCGCGCTTAGGGGATGTGATCCCAAAAAGGTGCTCTACGGCATCTCAGAAACAGCCAATGCGGCGCGGAGGCTGCACGGCAAGGGCATTTCACTTTCAGGAAAGGGTGTTAACTGGAAAGAGCTCATTCAATTCAAGGAAACATTCACTGGCCCAATGTCCAGGAAAATTGAGGACAGCCTCAGGTCGAGGGGCGTTTCAGTAATTAATGGCCATGCAAAGTTCACCGGCACTGATACGCTAGAGGTGGAGGGAATCCCGATAAAAGGGAGAAAGATTCTCATTGCATCCGGAGTGAAGCCTTCAGCGCAGGGTTTCCAGGGTTCAAACCTCATGGTCGACAATGAGGCTTTCCTCGGGATGGAGGAACTCCCAAGGAAGATCGTGTTTGTCGGCGGAGGTTACATTTCAGTGGAATTCGCTGGAATCGCGAGAAGCGCAGGTTCGGAAGTCACGATCATCCAGCATTCGCGGAGGATGCTGAAGAATTTTGACCCGTACACTGTGGATGCACTGTCCGAAAGCCTTGGGAAGAGAGGCATCCGGATCCTTACCGAATGTGAAATTTCAGGGATAGAGGAGAATGACGGAGATTACAGAATCACATTTTCCGGCGGGGGAAAAAAGCAATCGATTTACGCAGACCTTGTAGTGCATGGTGCAGGAAGAGAATTTGATTCAACTCTTGAGCCAGGCAAAGCCGGGATAGAATTCACACCGAGGGGAATAAAGGTGAACGAATATCTTCAGAGCGTTTCCAACCCCATCGTATACGCTGCCGGAGATTCTGCTGACACTGGTGCATACAAACTGACTCCTGTGGCCGGAATGGAAGGGGAGCTTGCGGCAAGGAACATGATTGAGGGCAACACCGGGACAGCTGATTACACGGGCATACCCACTGTTGTTTTTTCATCGCCGCCCCTCGCAAAGGCAGGGCTTACTGAGGAGGAAGCGGCGGCCAGGAACCTGAAATTCATTGCCATGAAGGGCGATTCAACCTCATGGTACAATTCCAGGAGGCTCGGCCTCTGGGCATCTGCCTACAAGATACTGGTGGAAGAGGGGACTGGAAAGATACTCGGGGCACACATTCTTGGGCCAAACGCCGAAGAGGTGATAAATATACTGTCTCTTGCAATCAGAAAGGGAATCACTGCCGCAGAGCTTTCAGGCATGCCTTTCTCATACCCGTCCGACACCTATGACCTGAAATACATGTTGTAGCGGGCATGATATTTCAGGACCTTTTTGACCTGAGAAGGGATGTATAGGTCCCGGCCAGTGAAAGGATTCCTGAAACGAGCATTACAAGCCTGAACCCGGAAATAAAAGCCGCCCTGTCTGCTATTGCCAGCGTTATCGATTCTCCGGAAAACAGGCCAACTATGGCTGCACGTGGTATGCTCACTGCAAGTATTGTGGTAGACAGGGCGAGGCTGGCGAGTTGTCCTGTGAAGCGCATTGTCCCGAGTGTCCCCGCAGCAACACCGAACCTGTCCCTCGTTACTGAACCCATCACTGCATTGGTGTTAGTAGCAGAAAAGAAGCCAAAGCCAATACCTATGACGCTGAGCGGCAGTATCACTGAAAGAACTGACGACTGGAGATTCAGGAAATAGAGTGACATGAAAGAGATGCCGATCAGGAACATGCCCAGCGAGGAGAGACCCCTGGTTCCGTAACGGTCGGAGAGCCTTCCGCTTATTGGCGAGAATATCACCATGAATACCGGCTCGGCAGTTATCAGGAGGCCTGCCCTGAACGGGCTGTAGTTCATTACACTCTCCAGGAAGAGGCTGAATAAGAACACTATTGAGAAAGTGCTGAGATAATTCAGGAATGCAGTAACATTGGCTGCTGTGAAGGTCCGGTTCCCTGAGAACATTTTCAGGTCAAGCATGGGTTCACTGGCCCGGCTCTCCAGGTATATGAAGAACAGGACCAGGACAATCCCGGCTATTGCGAGATAGAAGTACTTTTCGAATCCACTTATCTGGGACAGCGTCAGATATACCACTATGCTCAGCAATGCAGCTGTGAAAACAAGGGAACCGTGCAGGTCCAGGGTTCCCTTCTT
>JBJKRS010000033.1:0-2881 GCA_046704525.1 Thermoplasmataceae archaeon | reverse complement strand
GTATTGCTCTGCTTGTCGCTTCAGCAATCGGGTATTACGGGATAGCATACATCGGTGAGGCTGTCATACCCGGTATTGTGCATGCAACGGCTGTGCCCTCTGCATCTGTCCATGCCCTTGCACTGCTGTTCAACTTTGGTACAAGCACATCTTCTATTGTTGGCTCACTGGGATACTGGCTCCTGTTATTCACATCGCTTGGATTCGTCCCGCTGATCAGGCTCAAGCCCGTCGTGATCATAATTCCATGGTTCTACTGGTCCGTGCTTGCCCACCCCCAGTACACCTCACAGTTTGGAGTGCAATACGGAATACTTGCTGTCGCCCTTCTGATGATCCCCTTCATTGAGGGTATCGCTGCGGTGAAGTCAAAGACTCAATCATCATCGACAAGGGATATGAGACCACTGTTCCTGGGACCTCTGGGGCTGTTACTCTTCTCAGCGGCATTTGAAACAACGAGCCTTTTCACCAACCACGCCAAGGTACTGCTCTTCGTGCTGGCATACACTGCAATAGGCATAGCAACACTCGTTATGTACTGGGAACTCCACAAGATTAAGAGAAACGGGAAGCGCATCACTCTTGGAGCTGCCAAGCGGACATCAATGATGGCATTCCTTCTTCTCATCATAGTTGTGGGCATCGCGATAGGGCCGGTGAATTATATCAACAGGACTCCCCCAACAACAGGCGGGTATTCTGTCAGTTATGCCCCAAACCCGTCTTTTGCATACATGGGCAACATATCTTCCATCATAGGACACAACAGCACGGTTCTCTCCACCGACAATCTGTTCCCGTATGTTGCAAACAACCCGCACGCGTTCTCTTTCTTCTGGTTCAAGACAAATTACACCGGGAACCCCTATTTCCCATACAGCAATGCAAATCCTCCGGAATATCTTTTGATCGATACTTCACAGCTTAACACTGTCCCCCAGCCCTTCAATTTCCCAGCTGTCAACAGCAGCAGCTATGGCCTTATGATGAAAATCCAGAACAGTCAGTACCCAGGGAATATCTATCTGTACAAGTGGAATTACTCAGGGAGCCCGATTATACGCAAAGCCGCCTGACGAAGAGCCCCACTTCTCTCTCAGTCATCACAACTTGCATTCACGGCATCCTCACATCATTTTGTGTGTAGGGTATATTTTAATATATCTGCATGCCTTAAATTGACTGTGCTATTAAATAGCATGCAGTTGTGGGCCTATTCACAGTTTACAAAGAGACTCTGCGTTGGATCATGTTTCCTAAAATTGTGTAGTTCCAGAATGACATTGTAGGACAATTTCCCATTGGCAAAAATGGTAAAAATGGCTTAAATTAAGAGCGAGCCTGGAAATGGCAGATATACGATAGAAAAGGTTATAATGAACCTTTTTGATCAGTCACGCGTCAACCAATGTTACAGGCAACCTACTCAAGATTATCCAACTATGGTGTTTCACTCGTTATACCAATACTTAACGAACGTGATAATATAGATACCCTTATTAATGGAATCATGGCGCTTACTCGCAATAAGCATACTGAGAGAATAAAGGAGATCATATTCGTCGACGACGGGAGCAATGACGGAACGAGGGAGCGCATAAAGCAGTTTTCTCAGATCTATGCTGACCTGCCAATAATGCTGATAGAGCGAGACACGAAGAGAGGGACCGTTAACGCACAGCTCTGTGGAATATCAGCTGCAAGATTCGAAAATGTGATCGTGATGGACGGAGACCTCCAACATCCTGTAAAGTACCTCCCGAGCTTGATCGAAAAATATTCAGAAGGCTATGACCTGGTTCTGGCTTCCAGGTATGCTAGAGGAGGCACTGTTGAAAGGACGCCTGTCCACGGTGCAATCAGCCGGGGCGCCACATTCCTTGCAAAGTTCATGCTCCCCTGGACAAGGGAACTCACAGACCCGATATCAGGATTCTTCATTGTCAGCAAGCAGGCGGTTTCCCCTCAGGCAGACTTAACCGGGTACAACAAACTCTCTCTGTATATTCTGAGCACTAAGTCCAAGCTCTCATTTGCGGAGATACCCTTTGACTTTGTAGACAGAACCAGGGGAAAATCGAAAGTGTCAGACGGCAGTCTTGACTTTATTTTCAAATACGTCAATGAGCTGAAGCACTACAGGCATCTCGGAAAGATGGCCACTCCAAGGAAAAGATCTCGTTCCTCAACTGCAGAAAATAAAAACTTTTGGAATCATTGATTCATGGGTTTTCTCAAATACGCATAAGACTCCCCTTTGCACATAGGGTCTCACTCAGGAATCAGGAAAGTCCGGACAATAGATTTTACCGACCTCAATCTCTCCGGAATCATGTTGAGGACAAGGTCTCTGTTTTCACGGTTGAATGGCCTGATGATTCGCATCAGTGAAAGGTATGAAACTGTTCCGATGACAATATAGAAAACGAGCAGTTCCGGTGAGTTTCCCAGCATGGTACTAATTGTAAAAACGATTGTAAACATTACTCCGGCTGCGAACCATATTTTGGCAAACCCGACCAAGTCGAATCCGAATATCTTCTCTCTGATTGCAAAAAAGGCAAGTGCCAGGAAGGCTGCTGCATAAACGGACGAAAAGCCGATAGCTGCGCCGTCAAGTCCAAAACGTGGAATCAACAGGTATGAGATAAATACGTTTGCAGAAAGTCCGAAGAAGGATGTGTAGACAAGAATCTTGGTCCTTTTCACAGACGCGACAGCCTGTGTGAGTATATTCTGCGAGATATATGCTGCAGTGGAGAACAATATGATGTCAAGAGGCCCTACGCCAAGCTGGTAGTTACTTCCACCAAAGATTGAGATAACCATTGGGGAAATTGCTGACAGCCCAACCGCGCATGGCACGTACAGGGATGAT
>JBJKRS010000032.1:0-9202 GCA_046704525.1 Thermoplasmataceae archaeon | reverse complement strand
AACAACAGGGATGCCATTCTGGCAAGCGCAAAGAAGGTAGTTGAGGAAATGGAGAAAATCAACCAGGACCTCAAGGCCACTCTCGCGAAGAAGTAGCCAGACACCAGAAACGGTTATCATTTAGCACGCATTCTAAAAGGGTATCCAGATGCTCTTCAAAAAGCAGAGGGACCTTGAGAGGTCCGAGTACTTGGTCAGGAAGGCTGACCCCTCAGACGCAAGGGGCATAATAGCATGCATGCAAAGCGTCATGGATGAGCGCATATATCTTGTAGGAGAATACTACCTTCTCACCGAAAGGGGAGAGCAGGAGCGCATCAGGAGTGTTGAGGACCTTACCCTGGTGACGGACCGTTACAGCGAGATTGTCGGAGTCCTCACGATCCAGCGGGGAATGTACAAGAAGAACAGGCACACCGCCAATCTCGGCATTGCAGTCAAGGCTGGCCACAGGAAAAAAGGACTCGGTACAAGGATGATCAGTGAGGCGATCAACTGGTGCAGGGCGCAGGGTGTAAAGAAACTGAACCTGGAAGTTTTTTCATCCAATATTGGCGCAATAAAGGCATACGAGAAAGCTGGCTTTGAAATAGAGGGTTACCGGCGCGGGCAATTCATTATCAACGGAGAGCCGGTTGACGATGTGCTCATGACATACTATCCGCAAGCCTGATTTTTCCTCAATTTCTTACAAAAATACTAAATTGCAGATTGGCGTATCAAGACTGCAATGAAGTCTTTCAAAACTATGATCTGGAACATTGATTTCTTCTGCAACCTACGATGCAAGAGCTGCAACGCCTGGCAGGGGAAGATAATCTTTCCTGATGAGGTTGTGGATCGGCACATAGAGGAAATGAAGAACAATGGCGTAAAGATCGTATCCCTGACAGGGGGCGAGCCCACGCTTAACAGATCAATTGAAACTATAATCAAGAAGCTGAAGGAGAATCACTTCATTACTCACGTTGCAACAAATGGAACCAATCCGTATGTCCTGAGGAAGATCTTTCCTTACCTGGACGCGGCCACGATTTCTCTTGACAGCCATATTCCAGAGGAGCACAACGAGTACAGGGGCCTGAAGATATACGACACCGTAGTGCGCACCATAAAGGAGGCGAAGAAGAAGCTGAAGATAGTGACCTCAAATGCACTGGTCACCAATTTCAACTACTACAAGATCGGCGAGATGGCGAGGTTCAACAACGAGGAGCTTGGCGTCCCCATGACGATGTGCTTCCCTGACCAGAGTGCGTACTACTTCCAGGATTTCAACGTCACGCCTGAAATGATCAGGACGGCCTTCAACTATGCATATGAGAACTACAATCGCCACACATTCGGGAATCTGCGATCGTACTACAAGGAAGCAGTTGATTATATCGACGGCAAATCTGTGACAAGGTGCAAGGCAGGTGAGAATGTATATTACACAGACTACAGGGGAAAAGTCCATCCGTGCTTCACGAGGATGGAAGTGGTGATGAACAAGGGGCCTGTGTGGGAGTCTTACGAGAACAACTGCTCCGAGTGCTTTGACGAATGCTTCAGGGAGCCGTCGCTTGAGAAGCCCCTCGAGGAGGCTGCCCTCATCTCAAAGATCTGGTGGTACAACCATGTCAAGACAAGATTGAGGAAAAGCCCGCAGAAACAGTCTCCCGGGAGGGAGGAACCACTCATTGCAGAGTAACTAAAAATACCCTACCTTTTATATTATGCATTCCGGAAACCATATGCCCCGAAGTCTGGAAAATATTATATAACGAAATTTCGTTTCGATTGATGTTATAGATGGAACTCAAGTACTTTGTTTTGAGAAGAGTGCTCCTGATCATCCCAACGATTATCGGGGTGTCGATATTTGTGTTTATTCTAATCCGGAGCTTTCCGGATGCGTTGCTCGTGTCAGGTTTTCTCAACCCACACAGCTCGCTGCCGAAAGCAGAGCAGATCAAGATTGCCGAAGAGCAGCTGGGACTGAACCTCCCCCCGCCTGTACAGTATTTCTACTACATGGCGAATCTGTTCAAGGGCAACTGGGGATTTGTGACAAAACCGTTCCCGGCTCCCGTTCTGCTTGCGATTGAGCTCTTCCTTCCAAACACTGTACAGCTTGCTATATTCACTGCAATTCTGTCCATTGCAATAGCAATCCCGCTTGGGACATACATAGGCGCAAGGCCGAACACCTTCACCGACCAGGGCTTCAGGGTCTTCTCGCTGGTGGGCTACGGTATGCCGCCTTTCGTTTTCGCTTACATATTGTTACTTTATCTCGGCCAGGGTCTTGGTGGTTGGTTCGGGGCGGTGTTTCCGCTACAAGGGATTGTGGCTGTGCCGAACCCGATTCCCGGGTGGCTTTACAACCAGGCAACGGGATTCATCATCTCGTCACCTACGCATCTGGTATTCTTTGACGCCCTCATACACGGCGACCCGGGCATAGCATGGAGCGCATTCATGCACCTGGTGCTGCCAGTGCTGTCTCTGACGTATGCCATTCTCGCGGGCCTTCTCAGGTTCATGAGGGCAGGCATGGTGGATGCCACCAACCAGGAATACGTTAAGACAGCCCGGTCGAAAGGAGTGCCTGAAGGTCTCGTCATCAAGAGACACATAAGGAAAAATGCGCTTATTCCGACAATCACCGTAATGGGTCTGCTAATCGCATTCCTCCTGAGTGGTGTTGTTGTAATCGAGCTGGTATTCCAGTACCACGGCATTGGCTGGTTCACAGTTCAGGCCACACTTGACAACCAGATTTACGGTGTGCTGGACACAACTCTGGTGTTCGGTATGATACTGGTTATTGCAAACTTGCTCGTAGATATTGTTTATGCTTTCATGGACCCGAGAATTAGGTACTAGGTGATCACATTGTCAGAAGTTAACATTTACAAGAAAGGAATTGAAGCACCAAAGCGGAACCCCAAAATAGAGGATTTCAAGCACACGCTCAAGCTGGTTACGAAGAACAAGCTGGCACTGTCTGGCCTCATAATAATGGCCATATACTTCGGCCTGGCTTTGCTTGACGCAATCTTCCCCCAGTACCTGGGAGTGAGCAACACGAACTCCCTCCTTGTTTTCCTGCATGGCAGGCAGCCCTCACTGGTGGAACCCATCGCGCCCACACTTTCCCGCGGGTGGGAATATATCTTCGGGACGACCCAGTACGGCATACCTCTCTTTCCAGCAATGCTTGCTGCGCTCAAGTTTGACATGGCATACTCACTGGCCATCGTAGGCGTCGGCATAGCGGCAGGAATGATAATCGGAACAGCATCCGGATACCTTGGCGGCATGCTTGACGAAGTAATGATGAGGGTAACAGATGTATTCTTCAGCATACCGCAGATAGTCATTGCCCTGGCTCTTGTTTACACTCTGGGGTTCCAGTTCATATACATAGTGGTGTCCCTTATGATCATATGGTGGCCCATTTATGCCAGGCTGTCCAGGAGCCTTGCGCTAAGCACAAAGGAGATGCGGTTTGTCGAGGCAGCCACGGCTTCGGGATCAGGGAAGGCAAGGAACATATTTGTTCACGTTTTCCCCAATGTCCTGTCGCCTATTTTCGTCCAGCTCTCCCTGGATCTGGGCATTATAGTGCAGGTATTCGCCACACTGGAGTTCATAGGGCTAAACAGGGGCAACCCTTTCCTCCCTGAACTCGGCCAGCTGATCAACTGGGGTGAGCAGTACTTCGTATACGGGGCCTGGTGGCCAGTCATAATACCATCTTTGTTCCTTGTTATATTCACAGTTGGAGTCAGTGTCCTTGGTGATGGACTTAGGGATGTACTGGACCCAAAGCTCAGGAGGTAAACTTATGGAGACAGCAGTTAAACAGAAAGAAGTCGGTGAAGAAAACTACGTGGAAGTCAGGGATCTGGTGACACAGTTCTTCACTTTCAAGGGCATAGTAAAGGCAATAGACGGGGTAGATGTCGCAATCAAAAGGGGAGAGATATTTGGCCTTGTGGGAGAAAGCGGATGCGGGAAAAGCGTTACAGCAACCTCGCTCATGGACCTTGTTCCTGACCCGCCCGGAAGAATTATCCGGGGACAGATCTACATAGACGGTTTCAACATTCTATCAGATCTGGACAAGCTTGCCAGGATCACGGTGAAATCTGAGACAAACGTCAAGGTGAAGAGGAACAAGCGGATGATCAAGAGGCATAACTACATCCTCTCCAAGATCAGGGGCGACAAGGTTGCCATGATATTTCAGGAGCCCTTCCTTGCGCTGAATCCTGTCCTGACTATTGGATACCAGATTACAGAGAACATCATGCTGCACAGCAGGATAGACATCATCAACTCCATCATCAGGAGGGAAACCCTCGGGAAGGAAGGTGTGGATGAGCTTCTTTCCAAGATTGAGCAAACCAAGGATTATGACGAAAAGCGCCGTGTGGTTAACAGGTGGACAAGGGAATATGGTGTACCTGAGACAGAAAATTCTGTTTTCGATCTGATAAACCATTCTGAGGACAGGACATATATTGAGAAGGAACTTCTCTCGCTCCTGAGCCAGGAGAAGATGGGAATTGACCTTCAGCCTCTGGGTGTTGCCAGGGAGTACTACAAGGCAGACGACGAGCTGTTCGACCTTAACCTCAAGCTACTCCAGGCCGAGTCCAACAATGACCGTGCCAAAATGGAACAGCTTAGTCAGGAAATTGGGCAGAAGAGGTCTCAAATCAGGTCGAAGTTCTCTTCGTTCATACTCAAGAGCAAGCTACTGAGGAGGAGGATGGAAGCCCCACTTATGAAAGAGGCCAGGCGAAGGGCACTGGAGCTTCTGGAACTTGTCAACATAGCAGGACCTGAGAGGGTCATTGACTCGTATCCCCACGAACTCAGTGGTGGAATGCAGCAGAGGGCCATGATCGCAATGGCGCTTGCCGCGAACCCCAGGCTGCTTATTGCAGACGAGCCAACGACAGCTCTTGATGTCACCACCCAGGCACAGATCCTTGAGCTGATCAAGGAGCTGAACACTGTGACGGGAAGCTCTGTGCTTTTCATCACTCATGATCTCGCTGTCATTGCTGAAATGTGCGACAGGGTAGGAGTCATGTATGCCGGAAACCTCGTGGAGGAAACATCCGTCAAGACAATCTTCCAGGATCCAAAGCACCCATACACCATGGGACTGATGAGGGCAATACCAAGGGCAGACAAGAAGAGGGACGTCACAAAGAAACTTGAGTCCATTCCTGGCACAGTCCCCAATCTCATAAGCCCACCAACCGGATGCAGATTCCATCCCAGATGCAAGTTTGCAATGGATGTCTGTGCCGAGAAAAAGCCAAAGCTCGTCGAAATAGAGAAGGGTCACAAGGTGGCCTGTTTCCTGTACTCCAGGGATACCGTTGAAGAGCGGGGGAGCGTAGCACTCAAGCAAGCTGCCACAAGAGTTAAGGAAGGTGCAATATGACCACGCAGAGCCAGAAAGACATACTCCTGTATGTATCACACCTGAAGAAGTATTTTGACATATCAAGCGGACTGAGGAAATCCAAGGGAAAGGTCAGGGCTGTCGATGATGTCACGTTCACCCTGAGAAAGGGAGAAACGCTTGGCGTTGTCGGCGAGACAGGCTGCGGAAAGACGACCCTTGGAAGGACAATACTCAAACTGATCGATGCTACGGATGGAAACGTATACCTCGATATCCCGCAGGCAGATATGAAAGAGATTTTCGAGCTTGAGGAAAAGCTGTACAGCCTGAGGCAAAAGAGGAAAAGGTCCGGACAGCTCGAGGAGAGTGCCGAGGAGAAGGAACTGCTGGAAAAACTGGAACCCCTTCGCCAGAAGAATTCCGTTACAAGGGCCAAAGGAAAGAGGATGCTCGAGTACAGAAGGACAATGCAGCCTGTTTTCCAGGACCCGTTCAGCTCACTTGACCCGAGGAAGCTCGTAAAAGACATCATAGCCGAGCCAATGAGGCTTCTACACAACGCAAAGCAGTCAGAGGTAAACGAGAAGACAATGCAGCTCATCGACGAGATAGGCCTGAGCGAGGACCATCTATACAGGTTCCCTCATGAGTTCAGCGGTGGCCAGAGGCAGAGGATCGGAATTGCAAGGGCCATTTCCATTGACCCCAAGCTTCTTGTCCTCGATGAACCCACCTCTGCTCTTGATGTTTCTGTTCAGGCCCAGATACTGAATATGATGCGAGATATCCAGTCAAAACTCGATCTGTCATTCCTTTTCATATCGCATCACCTGAGTGTAATCAGGATGATGTCGGATCGTGTGGCGGTCATGTACCTTGGAAAGCTTGTTGAACTTTCAGAGACTGAAGAACTGTTCACGGATATGCTCCACCCGTACACCAAGGCACTCCTTTCTGCAATACCCATCCCGGATCCAGACACAAAGGTTGAGAGGATTGTGCTTGAGGGTGAGATTCCCAGCCCGTCCAACCCGCCAAAGGGGTGCTACTTCCATCCAAGGTGTCCGGTCGCAATGTCCAACTGCGGATGGTCGGCTGTGGACATGGCAGAGCCCTTGAACGCAATGCTTGATCCGTACGGGAACCCCGATGCCATCGATTTCCCCAGGCCCGAAGAGATACTCGTTGATGAGGAGAACGACCTTGTGACCATCACCCTTGTGCCATTCAATGATGATCCCAACACAGTGCTGGACAAGTTCAGGAACCTTGTGGCCAAGGAATCGCAGAAGCCCAAGGGTGTCAGGTTCAAGGCCATAGATTCAATCGGGTTTGGACAGACCGCGAACATCATCAACGTGAAGATGTCACAGGGTGACGAGCCAAGGCTTACGGAACCTGTGAAGGGCCACTTTGTGTCGTGCCTCATATACGACTACAACCACTGGGAGAAGGAAGGCAAGGGCGAGAAGCCAGATGGCGAGAAAGTCTACCAGGATATCGTACAAGAGTGAAGAAGAGGAAAAGGAAGAGATTACCTCTAGGGATCTGACAAGGAATCAGCTCCTGAGGTATATCTTCGACGATTTCCTCAGAGGTTTTTACCTGGTGGGCTGCCTTTTTCTGGATGGCGTCATTGTAGCCTACTCTTTCAGGTTCATACCGAACGGTCCGTTTTACAGCAGCGCGGCCAACCTATTTTTCAATTTCAAGATTTATGATGTTTACCTCATCATGGTAATTGCTTTTGCAGAGGCAGTGATAATATTCTATCAGGGTCGCCTGTTCCGCAAGATATGGCCTGTTGGAAAGGAATACTGATCTGGGGTCACATCTTGCAAGAGAGTAGCCATCTCCTCTATATTGGATTACTGATTTCCAGATAACCAAATAGGTAAGATCTGCATAATTGAAACATATCCTTAGTGTGATGTGGCACAGTTCAACAGTATTGAGAGTTAATTATCTATCACAACGGTTCCCCGCCCGTCGATGATTTAGGGTGCAGTCAAGCGGTATTTGGGCTTCATATCTGGATGCAACACGACCCATGGCAATTATGTTTCTGCTTATTACAAGAATCATGATAGTGTTGTATGATAATTAAAATAAATGTGGAATTTAAAAAAAATTTAGGGTGGAAAATAGTGATTATTTGGTAGAGTTGTAGGACAACAGATTATACTGTAGGTCCTGTCCTCCACCTATCATCACATTTTCCTGGTAGTTAATGATGTCGTTGCCGTTCAGCGCCGAGTCCATTGTCCAGTGCAGTGTCTGCTGACCAATGTAGACTTCCATCGTGCTGTTGACGATGAGTCCGTTCACGACATGGAACCAGTGTTTTGCAAGCGCATTGTTGGTAGCATTGTTGGTTGCGTTCTGCTGTGCGCTGAGCATCTGGTTCATCAGTCCGACCTCGGTCATGTTGGACACTCCAGCTGAGTTGTTACCGCTCACGATGTATGGGACAAATCCTGCCGGGCCCATGTAGGTTGAACCGTTGAGTGGCTCTCCCATTGGGAGCAGGTAGTCTGTCGGATACGGGTAATCTGGCGCCCATCCTCCCCAGCTTATAGCCATTGGGTTCTGCTGCGGTATCAGATAGGTGGCAAATATGTCCGTAAGCGGAAGCTCTACTGGGAATGCTTTTGCGCCTGAGATCAGAGTTGCAATGTCTGAAGCCCATGTTGTCACTGCTGCCTTGTCAGTCGGATCGCTGTTGGGTATCATTATTGGTATACTCAACGGGTTTCCGTTATACATTGGCGTACTACCGGACATAGTTATTCCCATGGGCCCAGGTCCATCAGATCCCTTCGAGTTGATGAAGTAGTTCCAGTACTTGGTTGCATTCTGGAGCTGGAACGGTTCATGCCCCTTGGAGTTGATGGTCTGCGATCCCAGAGCATCCAACTGCTGTGCAGTCTGGTTATACAGCATGCCCGGTGGCAGCATTCCTGCATATGGCGAAAGGAATGTTGTGTTGTAGATCTCGTTGCCCACCTGCCTGGCGTAGTACAGGCTGTAGTTGAATGCATATGCGAAAGCTTTCCTCACGTTCGGGTTAAGGAACAGGTTGGAAGGCAGATTCGCCTGCTTTGTCACACTGCTCAGTATTGACAGGTTGGTGTTCAGGTTGAAGTTGTAGAAGTACACTCCCAGGGTTGGGAAGCCGTGCCTCTGCAGCTGTCCAGCCTTGACCATGCTTGTCGTCTGGTTCCAGTATGACGTCGGCAGTGCAGCACTCTGAGCCTGGCCAGACTTCAGAAGCAGGAAAGCCTGCTCATTGCTCGACAGGTACAGTATGTTCACTGTGTCAATCGTCGGCTTCCTGAAGTAGTTGTTGGGCTGCACGAAGTTCGGGTTCTTCACCATCGTGACCTGTGACCCTGGTATGATGTATGACACCATGTAAGGACCACTGGCATCGATATGGTTCTGAACGTAGGCATTGTAGTCATTGATGTTTCCTTCAGCTTTGTACTGCTGGAATCCAGTTGCGTTCCACGTTATTCCGGCGCCATGTGCCTCATACCATGAGGCTGGCTCAATCCATGTTCCCGATGAAGCGAATATCTGGAACACCAGAGATGGCGACTTCGGGTTCTGGAAGTGGAACGTGATGCTGTTAGACGAATTATCTACGGTGATGTTCTGTGTTATGTTGTAGAAAGTGTTGCTGCTGAAGTAGTCTCCTGGGAGCAGGTACTGTGCGATGACCCATCCGCCTGTTCCGGGGCTCGCTGCGTCAAAGAGCAGTGTCCTTGTGAAGGTGTACATGAC
>JBJKRS010000031.1:0-6729 GCA_046704525.1 Thermoplasmataceae archaeon | reverse complement strand
CCAACAAAGACCCCTGACATTTTCGAAATTAACGTTTCAGGCTCCACAAACGAGGAGAGGCTGAAATATGCCCAGGAGAAATTGGGAAAGCCAATTGCATTTTCAGAATTCTCAAAGACCGGCAACTTTGTCGATGTCACCGGTGTAACAAAGGGCAAGGGATTCACCGGCCACGTCGAGAGATTCGGCGTGAAGCTTCTTTCCAAGCACAACAGGAAGCACAGGAGAATGATTGGAACACTGGGTCCATGGCATCCGGACTGGGTGAGGAATACGGTCCCGCAGGCAGGACAGATGGGTACGCACCAGAGAACGTTCCATAACATGAGAGTGATCAAGTACTCCGCCAAGGACGAGCAGGATGACATAAACGTGAAGGGAGGCTTCCCGGGATACGGTCTTGTCAGAAATGACTACGTGCTCATACACGGCTCAGTTCCGGGCCCGTCAAAGAGGCTCATAAAGTTCAGGGACCCGTCCAGGCAGAGAGTTACATCTGTGGATTCGCTGACATTGAGTTACGTTTCCAGGGAATCTAAGCAGGGTGATTGAATTTGAAATCTAATCTTTACTCAATAGAAGGAGAAAAACTCAAGCAGGTCAACTTACCGAAGGTTTTTGAGACCCAACCTCGGGAAGACCTCATAAGAAAGGCATTCAGGGCCATAACCCTGTCTCTCAGGGCACCCTATGGCTCCTCGCCCAAGGCAGGAATGAGAAGGGTGGGGCACAACTCCGGTCCCGGAAGGGGAGTCTCAAGGATACCAAGGACTTCAGGATCATCCAGGGGAGTCATTCTCGCGTCCATGGTCGGGGGAAGGAGTGCACACTCACCAAGGACAACAAAGAACCTGACTGTCAAGATCAACGGGAAGGAAAGGAAGCTGGCCCGTATGAGTGCCATCGCGCTTACCGCCTCCAATGAAGCTGTATCGGCAAGGGGACACCGCTTCCCAAAGGGAACGAAGCTCCCGGTTGTCGTGGAAGACAAGGCGGAGTCCCTCAACAAGACGAAGGATGTCGAAGCTTTCCTGGAAAAAATAGGCCTGATGGGTGACATAACAAGGGCCAAAGAAGGAAAGAAAATCAGAGCTGGAAGAGGCACAATGAGGGGACGCAGATACAAGCAGCCCAAGAGCATACTCTTCGTTGGCTCTTCAATGGATGCACTTAAGGCATACAGGTCACTCCCGGGCGTTGAGCTTGCGACACCAGGATCTCTCAGCATAAGGAAACTTGCTCCAGGCGGGAAGGCTGGAAGGCTCGTTGTCTTCACCGAGAGTGCACTCAAGGCACTGGGCAAGGAGGGACAGTAAATGGAAATCATAATTACTCCAATAGCAACTGAAAAGACCACTCTACAGACTGAGAAGGAGAACAAGCTCACTTTCATGGTTCACAGGAAGGCAACAAGGGCGGACATCAAGAAGGAAGTTGAGAGCAGGTTCGACATCAAGGTCGAGAAGATCAATCTTGTGATAACAAGGTGGGGAAAGAAGGCAATAGTCAAGCTCACTAAGGACTTCTCTGCGGACGAGATCGCAGGGAGGATAGGACTGTTCTGAGGTGAAATGAATGGGAAAACTGATAACAACCCAGAGGAGGGGCAAGGGAAGCCTGACGTACAGGAGCCCAAGCCACCGCCACGTAACAGATGTGAGGCACCTCTCAGATGGCCAGTACAGCGTAGTTGACATAAGGCAGTCTCCCGGAAGGAGCTCCCCGCTCCTCATACTGGAAGACGAGACAGGAAAGAAACACTACCAGATCGCATTCGTAGGGGCTCATGTGGGGCAGAAGCTGAATATAAGCCAGGCAGGGGACTCATCCATGGGAAACACAGTTCCACTGGGCAAGGTCCCAGATGGCTCCACGGTATACAATATAGAAAGCATCCCGGGTGACGGGGGAAAATTCTGCAGGACTGCAGGTACAGGCGCCTTGGTGGTAAGCCACGGAACAAGTGTCACAGTCAAGCTGCCGTCAGGAAAGATTAAGCATTTCCACCCAAGCTGCCGGGCGACTGTCGGAACGATAGCCGGAACCGGTGCAAAGGACATACCGATACTGAAATCAGGAAGGAAGATTCACTATTACCAGAGCAGGGCAAAGCGTGCATATACTGTAAGGGGAGTTGCAATGAATGCCGTAAAGCATCCGCACGGCGGTGGTAACCACCAGCATGTCGGAAGACCAAGCACGGTAGGCAGGGGAACGCCTCCAGGAAGAAAGGTAGGGCGGCTGTCGCCCAAGAAGAGGAGGAAGAATTAATGCCGGTTAAGAAGCAGGCATCTGTAAAGTCAATCAAGAGAAGGTCACGAAAGTCACAGAAGGTGGCTGCAGGCAGGTCAAAGGAGTTCAGGTACAAGGGCCTGAATCTTGAGGAACTGCAGGCACTCGAATTCGAGAAGCTGCTGGAAGTGCTGCCCGCCAGGGCAAGAAGGTCCCTTACCAGGGAAATGAACCACGAGCAGATGCGACTGAAGGAAAAGATGGAAGGGGACGAGACGAACATCAAGACGCATGTTCGGGACCTCATCATACTGCCAAATTATGTGGGAAAGGTTGCCGAAGTCTACAACGGCAACTCGTATGTCAAGTTCGAGATAAGGCCGGAGATGATCGGCCACTACTTGGGAGAGTTTGCCAGCACGAGGAAGGACGTCAAGCATTCCGGACCGGGTGTCGGAGCAACAAGGTCGTCCAAGTTCATGCCGCTGAAGTGATAACATGAAAGGATACTCAGTAACAGAATTTCCAGAAAAAAGTGCCATTGCGAGGGTGAAGGAGGCTGACATATCCCTGAAGGATGCAGTCAACATTGCCCACTATCTTCGCGGGAAGAAGCTTGAGAGGGCCAAGGACATACTGGATGGCGTAGTGGTCAAAAAGACCCCGGTGCCCTATTTCAGGTACCTCGACTCAGTTTCACACAGGAGGGGCATTGGACCTGGCAGGTACCCGGTCAAGGCTGCAAAGGCATTCCAGGAGCTCCTTAACAATGCAGAAGCAAATGCGGAGTTCAAGAGCCTGAACATGGAGTCACTGGTAGTGAAGCACATAGCAGCTTCCAAGGGCAGGATGCTAAAGAAGTACACACCAAAGGCATACGGAAGGGCAGGTGCAAATTTCAAGGATCTCATTAACCTCGAGATCGTTGTCGAGGAGGCTGAGGAAGAATGAATGAGAGAAAATTCATAAACGAGGCAGTAAAGAAGCTCCTTGTTTCAGAATACATAAAGAAGGAGACCGAGAACGCAGGGTTCGGTGGAATGGAGATGAAGAGGACCCCATTCGGGACAAACATCACGCTCTACGCAAACAAGCCGGGCCTCGTGATCGGCCGCCACGGCTCCAAGGTACAGGAGATTACTGAGAACCTTGAGAAGAAATACAAGATCGAGTCTCCCCAGATAGAGGTCAAGGAAATCGACAACCCCGATCTCAACCCGCAGGTTGTATCAAAGAAGATTGCTCTATCCCTGGAAAAGGGATGGGCATACAGGAAGGCAGGCAACACTTCTCTCAGGAGAATTGCGGAGAACGGAGCTCGCGGAGTCATCATATCAATATCAGGAAAGATATCCGGCGAAAGGGGCAGGATGCAGAAGTTTATGACCGGTTCGGTCAAATACTCAGGCGAGCCTGCCAGGGCAGGAATGGAGCGTGGATTCTCAATTGCCAAGCTTAAGCTTGGAGTCATAGGTGTCAAGGTCGGCATACTGAGGAGCCAGTACAAGTTGCCAGATGACTACACCGTTGCACAGGAGCTTGGAGTATCAACACCAAAGCTGATCCAGGAGCCCCAGCAAGAGGCGCCTGAGGTGAAGGAGCCCCCCAAGGAGCCCAGAAAAGAGGCACCCAAGGAGGAAAAGCCCAAACAACCGGCCAAGGAGAAGCCGAGAGTGATCGAGACTCCTGTGCCAAAGGAGAAGCCGGCTGAGAAGCCAGCAGAAAAGAAGCCGGAAGCCAAGGAGGAGAAACTTGAATCTCCCAAGCCTGAGCCCGAAAAGAAGCCTGAAGAGAAGAAGGAAGGGGATCTCAAGGCAGAGCCGAAAAAGCCCGAGGCTGAAAAGCAGGTAAAGGCGGAGGAGAAGAAGCCTGAGCCTGAGGCACAGAAAGCAAAACCCGCCGAGGAGGCAAAGGCCGAAGCGCCCGAACCCGAAAAGAAGGAGAAGAAAGCTGCAAAAGCCAAGGCCACCAAGGAGAAGAAGACAGCGGCAAAGGCAAAGAAGGCTGCGAGCGAGAAGAAGGAATCCAAATCATCAGCAAAGTCAAAGAAGAAGGAGGCAGAGGAGAATGGAACTGAGGGCAAAAAGCCTGAAACAGATGAGCAGTGAGGAGCTCCAGAAGACCCTTGACCAGCTGCGTGAATCACTGCTGCATGAGAGGGCTTCAGTTGCCCTTGGAGGAGCACCATCCAATCCTGGAAAGATCAAGTCCCTGAGGAGGCAGATCGCCAGGATAAGGACCGTAATGGGTTCGGAGGATCAAAAGGAATGAAGGATAAGAACTTTACAGGAATTCCAAAGGAATTGCAGCCCTGGGAAGGCTTCACGAGAGACAACCAGGCTGTAAGGATAAGTGTCGACAAGAGAAGATACGGGAAGAATGTGACAATCATTGACGGGATAGACCCCAAGAGCGAGAACATTGACGACATTGCAAAGCTGCTCAAGAAGAAGGTCGCCTCAGGCGGTACAGTCAAGGACGGCAAGACCATAGAGCTTCAGGGCGACCACAGGAACAATGTGAAAAAGCAGCTTGAGAACATGGGATTCAGAGTAGAGCTGATATAACATGATCAACAGGAACAACGCATACCTGCACGAATGGATCGGATCCGCCGCATCGGTGGATGAATCGCCCAACCCCACAGAAGTGGGCATATCCGGCGAGATAATGGACGAGACAAAGAACACTCTTGTTCTCCTCACGCAAAAAGGTGAGAGGAGAATTGCAAAGAGGGGCAGGTCATTCAGCCTGCACACACCGAAAGAGGTGTTTACCATAAAGGGCAGCTACGCTGCGTTCAGGCCTGAGGATCGAATCAAGGAAAGAAGAAGAATTAACAGAATGATAAGAAACGGTGAGTAAAGTGGCCAGCAGGAACATAGGATTGGACGTGAAACCTCCGGAAGAGGAATGCACTGACAGCAAGTGCCCATTCCACGGCAGCCTCTCAATAAGGGGGCAGATCATAGATGGAACAGTGGATTCCGCATCCATGAAGGGCGGCGCAGTGATAAAGAGGGCGCACCAGAGGTACCTTTCAAAGTACGAGAGGAAGATCACACTCTTCTCGAAATACCACGCGCATGTGCCGGGGTGCATACATGTAAAGCCAGGCGACCAGGTTAAGATCGCTGAGTGCAGGAAGCTAGCCAAGACAGTGTCCTTCGTGATAGTGGAGAAGGTGACGAAATGAAGGGTATAGCCGGAAGGCAACACAGGGGACTGCCCCTTGGGGCACAGATGCCGTGCGCGGACAACAGCGGGGCAAAAATAGTCAGCCTGATTGGAGTCAAGGCATACCATGGCGTTGCAAGAAGAATACCTGCTGCCGGAATAGGAGACATGTTCATCGCATCCGTAAAGAAGGGGACGCCTGAAATGAGGAGCAAGGTTGTCTACGCTGTCGTGGTGAGGCAGAGGCGCCCTTACAGGAGGGCCGACGGCACCATGGTGGAATTCGATGACAATGCGGCGGTGCTCGTGACCCCGGAAGGGGAAGTCAGAGGGTCTGAAATCAAAGGGCCTGTTGCCAGGGAGGCGGCTGAAAGGTGGCCTCGTATAGCAGCAGTCGCATCTACAATAGTTTAAGGTGAGAGAATGGAAAACAAGATCAATGTCGCGCTGAACAAGGACCTGAGGAAGAAGTACGGGATCAGGTCATTCCCCGTGGCCACAGGCGACGTAGTCACAATAATGTCAGGTTCGAGAAAGGGCGAAGGCGGAAAGGTAATCAAGGTGAACCACAGGTTCCGCACCATATCCGTGGACGGGATAACAATCGCCAAGGCCGATGCCAAGCAGGAGGAATTCTTCCTGCCAGCGAACATACTGAGGATAACGAGGCTGGATTTCTCCAACCCGGGCCGGCTGCAGAAGGTCAAGGACCTCGCAGCAAGGAAGAACATAGTGGTTGAGGAAGAAGCCCCGGCGCCGGAGCCGGAGCCTGAAATCGAGGAAGCCGAGGCCGAAGGGGCCGAGGCATCAGAATCTGCAGGCGAAGAGACGGACGAAGAATCAGAAGAGGAAGCAGAGGGAGAAGAAGATAAGGAGGAACTCCCTGAGGAAGAATCTGATGAGGAGACCTCGGAGGAGGAGAAGAAATGATCAACAAGACAAAGAGACTGATGATCTCAAGGACGGTCAAGATACCCAGGAAGACATTCTTCTGGGGAGCCTCGCCCAGGGCCGGGAAGCACAACAGGCACGATTCCATGGCCATACTCACAGCCCTGAGGGACTACCTCAAGCTGGGAGACAAGGAGCGGGAGATCACCAGGATACTGGTAAACGGGCTGGTAAAGGTCGACGGCAGGGTCGTGAAGGACAGGAGATATCCAGTAGGATTCATGGACCTGATCTCAATTGAGTCCATAGGAAAGAATTTCAGGGTCCTGTTTGACAGGAAAGGGGGCCTTGTTCTCGGCGAGGAGAGCAAGGAAAACTCGGACAAGAAGCTCATGAGGGTCATGAACAAGTCCACCCTCAAGGGGGGCA
>JBJKRS010000030.1:0-12309 GCA_046704525.1 Thermoplasmataceae archaeon | reverse complement strand
CATATAGGTTCAGGGCCATATACCTCAGGCCCTTTCTGCTCATAGTGGCAACCTGGTTTGTATCCCCGCTTGCGGGCCTGGCACTAGGGCTTATAGTGTAAATCTACTTCCCGGAAAGGTCCTCCAGTACAGCTCCCTCTGATGCTGAAGTCACCAGCTGGGCATACTGCGCAAGCAGGCCTTTCCTGTGTTTCGGCTCAGGTCTTTTCCAGCTCGAGAGCCTTGCAGCCACTTCTTCTGCGTCAACAAGCAGGTCGAGCCTTCCAGAATCTGAATCTACCACAATCATATCGCCGTCCTTCACAACGGCAATAGGGCCTCCAACATATGCTTCAGGGGAGACATGGCCGACCATCATCCCCCTGGTTGCCCCGGAGAACCTCCCATCCGTTATGAGAGCAACAGACTCCCCGAGGTCCTGGCCAACAATCGCTGCCGTGACAGCCAGCATCTCACGCATGCCAGGACCGCCTTTCGGGCCCTCGTGCCTTATTATCACAACATCCCCGCTCTTGATCTTCCTGTCCAGCACTGCCCCGAATGCATCGTCCTCAGATTCAAAGACACGTGCCGGGCCAGTATGCCTGGTTAGTTTCGCAGCGGAACTCTTCACCACAGCACCGTCGGGGGCCAGGGATCCCCTGAGTATTGTAATTCCTCCTGTCAACTGGTAAGGGCTTGCTACTTCTCCTACAACCTTTGGGCCCGAAGATGGAGATCTTACTGACGAGAGGTTGTCAGAAACCTTATTTCCTGAAACTGTAAGGCACTCACCGTTAATGAGGCCCGCATCAAGCAGCTTCTTCATTATGACAGGGACTCCGCCCACGCGATTGAGGTCAGCCATGACATATTCCCCTCCCGGTTTCATGTTGACTATTTCAGGGATACGCCTTCCCAATCTTTCAAAGTCGTCAAGTGTGAGCTTTACTCCGGCTTCATGTGCAATTGCCGGGAGGTGGAGTACTGCATTGGTGGAACCACCTGATGCCATCAACACAGCTACTGCATTTTCGAAAGCTTCAAAGGTGAGGATGTCCCTCGGGTGCACTCCGGATTCATACAGGGACATCAGTGCACGTCCAGTGCTGTGCGCGTACTTCGATTTCTCTCCGTCCACCGCCGGTGGAGCGGCGCTTCCGTGGAGTGCAAGACCAAGCGCCTCAGTCATCATTGCCATTGTATTGGCTGTGTAAAGGCCTCCGCAGGCTCCCGCAGTTGGGATGGCATGGTCCTCCATGAGCTTAAGGTCCTCCAGGCTCATCTTTGACGCACTATAAGCTCCAACTGCCTCGTACACATCACCGATTGCTATTTCCTTCTCGAAGAATGAACCTGGAAGTGTCGTTCCTGCATACATGACGATGGAGGGAAGGTTCATCCTTGCCATTGCCATCATCATTCCCGGGCTGGTTTTGTCGCACCCGGAGATGGCGGCAAACCCATCATACCCGTGCGCGTTGACCGTCATTTCCACTGTGTTAGCAACCATTTCCCTGCTTACCAGGGAGTATTTCATACCCTCAGTTCCCATGGCAATTCCGTCTATTACGACTGGCGCCGTGAATGTCCTAGGGGTGCCGCCTCCGTCCTGTATGCCAGCTTTGGTATGCTCTGAAAGCGAAAGAGCGTGAATATTGCAGGGGCCAGCTTCGTTCCAGGCAACTGCAAGGCCCATAATGGGCTTGTCGAGATCATTGTCAGATAGACCCATGGCCTTCATGAAAGCCCTATTAGGTGCCCTCTCCGGACCGCCATAGACAGACTTGGATCGCATTAGCCCTGATAACATTCAATGCTTAAAAACGTGTCACAGAGAGTCATTCCATTTCACCTGTATGTATTGCAAATCATTCAATACCGGAAAGAAGACTTCCACTGCATGTATTAAACCTGACCCACCCCGGATCGTGGAAACTTTTCTTGTGTGCCCTGGTCGGGGCCTTATTTTTGCAATGCCTGGACGGGCACCGCTCCTGTCGATACGATTCCAGTAACGTTAAAATACATTCACTCACATGAATAGGAATCTTGGGCATGGTATCCAGATGTTAAGGTTGAGAAGAGTCTTGGTCCTTGTGACAATCACAGTTGTTGTTGGTGCCTCCTACACTGCATGGAGCTACTCACAGATGCCAACAGTGATTTCCACTTCCAATCCGTTGCCACCCGAATACTATCCCGCTTACCTCAACACAACAATATCCGGTAATAACCTGTCTTTCGTGGCATATGAGGGATCACTACAATCTCAGGGGATGGTAATTCCGTACAGTGCCGTTGGGCATTCCAAATCATGGGCTTTCCAGGTTTCACTGGTTTCTGAGAAAAATGGGAGCACATACCAGTCCATCGGCATAGGAGTCCCTAAAATGCACCTTGAGCTCATCAATGACACTTCCAAGAAGGGAGAGAACATTCCGATCTGGGGAGGATACTCGCCTTCTGTCAAGATATCCCTTGATCGCTTGACAGCATCCTTGAGTTTTCCGATCCCTCAGAACGTCAACAGTATGCCACTGCTTCCGGGAAATTATACTGCCATGTTCAACCTGACGCTGAAAATATCTGTTTTGGAAGGACCGTACCAGCTTGCAGTCACGAATTCAGTGATTCCGGTGACTTTTCCCCTGGTGATACGCCCATCTTCCGGGCAAGCATGAAATTGGTACTTGGATTTATCCAGAGTATTTGGCAGATAGTTTTCTGTTTACCTATTAAAATATTCTTGCAGTTCTCTGGAATATGCACACCGAATCCTGAAATCTGAGGGAACTGATATTGAGCGCATCCATATTATCTTGCCATAGGCCGGATAGTTCAGACAATGCAATATGCACTCTCTGTGAACAAGATTTAAATTCTTTGATTCGTAATACGTAGTGTGATAGAGGTAGAGGATTTCTCCAAGAGCTTCGGCCGCAATCAGATTCCAGCTGTCAATGACATAAGTTTTTCAGTTAAGGACGGTGAGATCCTGGGATTCGCGGGATTGAACGGAGCCGGAAAAACCACTACAATCAGGGCCATGTGCGGTATCATCCTTCCTTCTGCAGGGAAGATCTCAGTTGATGGACACGATATTGTATCGGACAAGGTGAATGCGTCCATGACAATAGGATGGGTTCCAGAATTCCCCAACTTCGACCCGAATGCAAAGCCCATTCCACTTCTGATGTATTACGCAGGCTTTTACGGAATCAAGGGCGAGAGAGCCAAGTCACTCGCAAGGAGCCTGATGGAGACGGTTGACCTTGGAAATGCACTCGGGAAGAAACTGAGGACTTACTCTCAGGGGATGAAGAAGAGGTTTGCACTGGCATCAGCCATGATATCTGATCCCCAAAACTTCCTTTTTGACGAGACGCTGAACGGGCTCGACCCAGAAGGCATCAGCTACCTCAGGAAACTGATGCAGAGACTGAAGGAGGAGGGCAAGTCCATCTTCCTGTCTTCCCACATTCTCAGTGAGCTTGAGAACCTTGCAGACAGGATTCTCATAATACACAAAGGGGAGATAATAGAAACACTGACGCGTGAAAGGATGCGCAACCTCGGCAAGCCTGTGCTGAAGCTGAGGCTCAACAAGACAGACAAGAAAGTGATTGACCTTCTGGAGCAATATGGTAAAGTGTCAGTTGACGGAGATACCATAACTGTCATGGACCTGTCATCAGGGCAGGGATCTGCAGATGACATTAACGCTGAGCTGATAAAGAGCGGATACAAGGTTTCCATGTTCAACCTCCAGGGTGCAAGCCTCGAGGAATACTTCGTTCAGCTAGTGGGAAAGAACAGGTGATTCGTTGCATTCAGGCGAACCAAGAATGCGCCTTCAACTGGCAATAGGACCAATGATCGAACTGGAGAGAGATCACGAGGAGGCGACCCGATGAACTCCTTTCTCTATGAGTTGCTGAGAACCCTGAAAAGCAAGACGATAGTAATTATCACGGTCGTGATAATTGCAATTTCAGTATTCAGCACCTACAACACTTACGGAAACCCCCAGAATGCCATAAACAGTGACAGCAGTGTCGCATACGGATATGGCTCGAACGGGACATACCACTTTGTTTTCAGGGTAACTGACCTGTACGGGAATCCGGTTCAGGGAAGCCGGGTGCAGTTCGCCCTTGTTGATGGTTCAGGATATTCCCTGACAACCGGTGCAAATGGCTATGCGAACAGAACAGTCCAGGGAGTGAACAGCACACAGGTGTACAGTAGCTCATATGCCGAAAACATGGGTGCACTCGCTTACAACTATACTGGAACAGGTGGCGCCGAGGGCATCGGGTTCATGAATGTCTACTCCAACCAGACTGGCCAGTACCAGTTCAAGGTCGTGCAGAAATCCTTCGTGAAAGGAAACAACAACACAACACTGACAAACCACTCCAGGTACAGCTTGAATGGATATCAGCCATCCGAACACAGCAATGAAAAGGGTCTTCAGGTTACCTATGAGGGAAATGTGGGGCAGGATTCACCTGAAGTCTCCCTCTACTATTTGCCAATCAACGGAACCACACTCCCTGGTGGCGGGTATTCAGTCTCACTTCCAAGCCCGCTGAACCAGAGCAACATGGTCCTGTACGGAAACTTCACTGGATTTGCCAACTTCAGGATTAACCCGCAGAACCTTACTGGATCGAACATCAGTTTCTACATGTTCGTGCTCTACACGCCATCAGGCATAATGCTTGGACAGGACGGGTTCCAGATAATAAAATCCATATCCGGTCAAAAAGTTAGCCAGCAGTTCTTCAACACCGAACTTTCCATAATGGGGCTGTTTGTTCCGCTGATGGCCGTAATGGCAGCCTATGTGTCCTTCGGAAGGGACATGACCTCGGGAATCACCGAATCTGTTCTCGCAAGGCCAGTAACCAGGAAAGCACTGATTTCGTCCCGATATGCGGCGGGCGTTACTGCCACATTCCTTGCTCTTCTCGTTTCGCTTGCAGCATCCTCATACTTCTTCAAATACTTCGAAGGGACTGCACTTCCGCTTGATACTTTCATCACCGGACTCTGGTCGCTGTCGGTGACTGTGGCTGCTTACTTTGGCCTGGGGTACTTTGCAAGCACTTTCGTCAAATCAGGTGGAGCTCTGCTGGGAGCCTCTATAGGCATGTTCCTCGCATTTGATTTCCTCTGGGCATTCTCGGCTTTTCCCATCATTCCCGGCCTGATCACCAGCACACTTTTAGGCTTGAATCCGGGAAGCACTGGGTACCTGAAGTCATTCGTTGACCTCTACTACATATCTCCAGCAGGGCTTCCCGATATAGCCAGCCTCCAGGTGTCCGGAAATTCTTACTTCGTTATTTATGTTCAGAAAAACCAGCTGGCTGAAGTTGGCCTCACGTACCTGAACATGATCATCGCAGGACTGCTCTGGACAATAGTTCCGTTTGCCATGAGCGTAGTTTCCTTCTCTAGGAGAGGCTGAGATGTTAGGCAACAAGGAGAGAGAATCAGGGGGCGGTACAGGGTGAAGGGTTTCGCCTATGAGATGGTAAGGGTGCTGACAAGCAGGTCCCTTCTCGTCATAACTGCAATCATAATAATCATCTCCTTCGCTGTTGCCCTTTCAAGTGCCGTTTCTCCGCCAGGGCCTTCTCCCGCCCAGTCATACAGCGCGCATGCATACGCGTACGGGGCAAACGGATCATACAGCATTGTCACCCATATTGGAAATGGCTATGGCTACCCGGTAGAAGATGTCGCAGTGAACATATCCCTTCCAAACAGCATTTACTACACAGGATCGACTGACAAAGCCGGATATACCAACTTTACGGGACTTGACATAAACCTGTCCGAGGTTGCCCCTGTTTCAGGAACCGGCAATGCGGAATTCAAGTACATGGGACCCAGCGGAAGCTGGCAGAGCGGTGGAGGGCTGACTGTACTGGAGAACGTCACTGGCTACGGTGCAAAGGCGATATCCTTCAGAGTCCAATCTGCCAATGGAACAGTGACGAACTACCTGAACAACATCAGCAGGTATTCACTCTCACAGGTTGCAGTCCAGAACCAGCCAGCACGGGCAGCGTTGAACATGTTCTACCTTGGCGAGTCGGGAAGCGCCGCCCCGCCTGTTGACCTTTACTACATGCCTGACAATACAACACTTACACCCACTTCTTCATTTCCCCCGAATTATTCCTATCTTTCAGAAAGGAACATGACTGAATATTCCTCATACCAGGGAGGCTACTCCTACAACGTAAACCCTTCCAACCTCTCTTCATCTGAGACAAACACCTACATTTTTGCGCTCTTTACCTCAAACGGGTCTTTCATCCAGGCGATGTCTGTCAAAGTTTACCAGCCTTACACAAATTCACAGGTGGATCAGGTCTTTTATGGCCAGGAAATGGAACTTCTTGACCTCTTCGTTCCACTTATGGCCATGGTTACAGCTTACATTTCATTCGGCAGGGAGAAGGCGTCTGGCGTGCTTGATTCCGTGATTGCAAGGCCAGTTTCAAGGAGGTCACTCATTGTTTCAAGATATCTTGCGAACGTGTCGGCAGTATTCACAGCATCAGTTGCAGCCTTCGCCGTATCAACACTGATCTACTTCGACTACCTTGGCACGTTCATCCCGTCTGGGGCATTCCTGTTGGGCCTGTGGTCCATGCTGGCAGTCACCTGTTCCATGGTGGGCCTGATGTATCTGGTGACTAATTTCATCAAGTCTGAGAATGCCATACTTGGAGCGGGCATTGCATTTTTCTTTGTGCTCGATCTTCTCTGGACATTTCAGAGCTTTCCTGTCATCCCTGCCATTGTGACCACCTTCATCATTCATCCCGCCTTCTACAGTATTGCCAATGCCAGGACGTACATTCTGCTTGACTACATCTCCCCGACAGGAATGATACCACTCACAGCACTGCATGTCGTCGGGAACCTTGGGTTCGTTGTTGACGTCCGTGCCTATTCCCAGAGGTCCGTTTGGCTGACGCTCGCCGACCTGTTTGCCGGTGGCATTGCTTGGATCGCGGTCTCATTCGGGCTGGCAGTGCTGTTCTTTACGAGGAGGGGATAAACTTGGGCGCCGTTTGTCCTGAAATGATGCTCTTCTTGCTGGAGGTAATACCATGAGCACTTTTGTGTATGAGTTGAAAAGGTCGCTTACCAAGATTTCTGTACTCTCGCTTACAGCGGTGATCATTGTCTTTTCTGTTCTTGCAGCAGTGAGTTCCGCAAGCAGCGTTTCCGGCGCCTCACCCGCGCAGACTGCTGTCACCACAGGGTTCGGGTATGATTTCAACGGCACCGTCAATGCAACATTCCATATCATCAACGGGTACGGGCAGCCTGTACCGGGTTCAGTAGTCCGAATATCAAAGAATGACGGCTCCCTGCTCAACGTCACTTCAGATTCACAGGGCTATGCTTACCTCTCCGGCGTAAATGCATCCTCCCTTTCAGGGTTCTACAATGGATCTAATTTCAACGAGATTTTCTACACAGTGAAGACTCCATTTTCGAGCAATGCGTACGGTCAGGCCATGATATTCAAGAATGCAAGCACCCCCTATTTCTTCCATTACACAAACACTCAGTACAATATCACGACAAAGACTCCCCAGAATGTCACAGTCAAAGTTCCCAGGTTCTCAATTAGCTCAAAGTCCATACTGAACCAGCCCGACAGGAAAGGCATAAGCATATTCTACAAGGGAAGCGAAGGGGGAGCATCCCCTGCCTTCAGGCTCTATTACCTCCACCTCAACAGCAAACCAAACGGTGGAATGTACCCGCCCGCGCTGACCAATCCATCCGAGAAGAACATGACCTACTACGGATCGTTCAGCGGTTCGGACCAGTACAACATCAACGCGTTGAATCTCACAGCGTTCGGCCAGACGCCTGTGTATTACTTCGCCATATTCATGCCGAATGGCACTTTTGTGGCATATTCATCCATATACCTGAGCCAGCTTTACTCCCATCAGCAGGCAGCCACTTTCTTCTTCCAGACCGAAATGGTTTTCATGGGCCTTTTCGTCCCGCTTCTCGCTTCGGTTTCTGCTTACACCATATATGGCAGAGACAGGGCTGGAGGAGTGCTGGAATCAGTTCTCGTCAGGCCTGTGACAAGAAAGGCGTTGCTCTTTTCACGGTATCTCGCGAACACCCTCACCGTGTTCATCTCAATACTGGTATCATTGGTGGCGACTTCTCTGCTCTTCTACCACTACCTCGGCGTATTCCTCCCCCAGAACGTCCTCCTTCTTGGACTTTGGGCGATGCTTGTGGGCATAGCCGGGTTCATAGGCCTCGTCTATCTGGCCTCCAATTACATCAAGTCCCAGGGTGCCCTAATCGGTTTTTCCGTCGGCATTTTTGTAGTGCTTGACCTGTTCTGGACCTCGCCACTGTTCCCGGTCATACCTGCATCAATACTCTCCGGGCTTCTTGGGCTCTCTGCGGGGCAGGTCCTCTATGCAAAGGCATACGCCATCATGTTCCTGGCCTCTCCTGCCGGATATTCCAACGCGGCAAGCTTCCTCGTCTCGGGCACTGCAGGCTTTGGGTACTATCTTGGGAATTTTACTGCTGAACAGATTGGGCTTACAATATTGAGGGTGGTGTCACTTGGCTTGCTCTGGATAGTGGTGCCCATAGTTGGAGCGTTATTGTCCATAACCAGGAAAGACTGACTTTTGAGATTCATCGCATGGTCAGAAGTGGGCTTCAAAATCAAAGAGAGTCCTCTTCCCTATTTTTTCCACGTAATCCCAGTACTTTCTGATGAAGGACTTCCTCAGCCTCTCCTCATTTTTCGGAAAGTAGATCTCGTTGCCTCTTGCAGTAATGATTCCCGCACGATCCATGTCCTTGATCAGCTCAAGCAGCTCTGCTCTTATCTGCTCCGCGGAGATCCCAACAGAAAAAGAATATGCACCCTGAACGGACTCGTTCAGGACGTCTGCAAAGGAATCTTTCCCGCTCCGGGCTCCATTCAATGAAATGAACGCGAATTTTATGAACGGGTCAAGAGAGGGATGGTACGGATGCGGGAAATTGTCAACAACGTGCAGACGGCTCTCAGGCACTTTGTCAAGTATTGCAGAAGGAGTCTTTCCAGAGGCTTCAATAGAAAGAACTCCACCAGACTCGTCATGGACTAGAAGGTAATCAAGCGATCCTTCCTGAAGCAATCCCCTGGCTGTTTCTGCTTCAGATGCGCTGACTGGAAGGGCTATTGCTGTTGAAACGGGTTTCTCTCCCTTTTTAGTTTCATCGAGTAAGTGCTTTGAGACCTCTGCTGATTTTTCCTTCCATTCCCGGGGGTCGCAGGACAGGACGATCAGTATTTCCCTTCTCTCCCCACCGTTTCGAACTGCTGTGAAAAATGAGAAACTGCTCCTTACTCCGACCTCGGATACAGCGAATGCAAGTTCAGTGAAATTCTGCTGAAGGGCAGAGTATGCTGCTGAAAGAAGCGAATGCCTGTTCAATGCAGCCTCGGCTTCCCATTCCCGTTCCCTGATTATTTTAGGGGAAGTCACTTTACTCAACCTCCAGGAGGTCAAGAATGTCAAGGATTCCTTCTATTTTTGAATTCATTGTTGGAAGGAATTCCATGTGGCCCTCATGAAAGTCGATCCTATAAGCTGATCTCTCAGTGCCCTTCTGAATGGCGTAGACTGACTTCAGTCCCTCATTCTCCCTCAGAAGCCCCGTGTTGAGACGCCTTTCCAGTTTGGTGAGCGCCTCATCCATGCCCTTCTTCCCTGGAATCTCCAGCTTTACAGTGTTAAGAGGGAGAAAGTCCTCATCCTTGACCTTGTGGTCGATTAAGAGCCCTGACAACTTCTCCAGAAGGTCAAGATCATTCTCTATGACGCTTCTTGAAACCTTGTATATCAGCGGCATTGCTTCCCAGTATCCGCCATGCAGGAAGAAATTGAAGTCCTTCCTGATAGTGACCTTGCACCTGTCTTTCCTGAATGTCATGCTGAAGGGTATCATCCCGTTCTTCTGGTTCTCGTTCATGAGGTCCACGAGGGCGTCTGGGCGAGACTCATCCGGGGGAGACTTCACGTCTATCCTCCCTTTTCCGGAAGCGCTGAAGCCATGGAGCCTGAATCCAAGCTCCCTTGCTGTTTCTACGAGCCCGGAGAAGTGAGGGTTGCGGATCTTGAGGAAATTGAAGTCCCTGAAGAAGTCTTCCCTGAACGTGGTGTATTCGCCATGTGTCAGTGTGGACTGAATGAATCGGTAATTCCCCATCAGAGGAATGGATCTGAGCCCAAGGTACTGCTGCCTGTGAATCTTGCTTAAGAAGAATTCCCCCGGAGTCCTGACAAGCGTATACCTGACCGTCCTCCCGCGCGACACCTTCGGGATCGATTGAAGCGCCAGCTCCCTGAACTCCTCAAGTTCCACGGCGTTGTATTCTTATATTGAGTAAATAAATTTCCTTCTATCGGGCATCCGTATCATCAATGCCACTTCTTTCCGCCTGAGGCGACAATGTCCTGTTTCCAGATAGGGACTTTTTCCTTGATTTGGTCGATCACGTATTTGCAGGCTTCGAAGGCATCCGCTCTGTGTTCTGATGCAACGCATATCACGACCGTATCCTCAGTAAGAGCCATCTCTCCCAGCCTGTGGATCACGTTAACATCCAGGACGCCAAATCTGTCCTTCGCCTCCCTTATTATGGAGTCCATTTGCTTCTGTGCCATTTGTTCATAGGCTTCGTAATGCAGTGAGGTGACTTCCGTGTCGCCCGAGAATCTTCTGACGGTTCCCTGAAAGGTCACTATAGCACCGGCACCTGCATTTCTTGTGGAGTCTATAAGACCTTCAACGTCAATACTCTCACTCTGGATCCTGGCAATCATGGCTAAGCACCAGTCATGACAACCTGCGGGTATAGATTATCCTTTCCCGGCTGCCTCAAAGCTATTAACCGGATTGCCTATTTGCAGTTATGATCGATATCTCCGAGAAGCGGGTTCAGACAAGAACTGCTGTTGCAGAGGGAAGAATAAGGCTCGGCTCCGTGACTCTCAAGGCCATAAGGGAGGGAACGGTGAAAAAGGGGGAGGTGCTCGAAATTGCCAGGACTGCAGGAATCATGGCTGCCAAGGCTACTCCTTCCATAATTCCCTACTGCCACATCATACCTCTTGAGAAAGCTGCCGTCGACTTTTCACTGAGCGACTCCGCAGTGGAAGCAAAGTGCGAGATAAGGTCATCTTACAAGACGGGGGTAGAAATGGAAGCTCTGACTTGCGTTTCAGCAGCACTCCTGACTGTATGGGACATGGTAAAGTACATGGAGAAGGATGAGACGGGAAATTACCCCGATACGGCCATAGAAAATGTCCATGTTGTATCCAAGGTGAAAAGGGATGCATGAGCACAGGATGCCTGGATTCAGGCCAGTATTCTCGGTACTGGTGGCCAGCAGCACGAGAAAGAAAGGTGATGATGACTCAGGGAGTTCGATCATAGAGGTGCTTAAGAATAACGGCAACAGCGTATCGGGATACGAGGTGGTTACCGATGATGTCGAAACAATAAGGGAGAGTGTTAAACGGCTGCTCGGGAAGTCGGATGCACTGGTGATTTCCGGTGGAACAGGACTGTCAGCGAGGGATTTCACAATAGAGGCTGTTCGTGGAATTGCCACAAAAGAAATCACCGGCTTTTCACACGTTTTTGCCATGATTTCTTACCATGAAATTGGTACATCCGCCATAATGTCCAATGCCAGTGCATTTGTGGTTGACAGCAAGCCGGTATTTTGCCTGCCAGGATCCCCTTCTGGCGCCAGGACAGGTGTAGAGAAGCTGATCCTTCCTGAGATAGACCACATTGTTCACGAACTTAACAAATGAAGATATGCTCAACTGATCCTTGAGCGAAGGTGGTTCGCTATGTCAGTAACATCTCCGCCTCTGTCAAGGTTTGCATAGCAAATAGGGCATGCGGTGACTATCTTCCTGCCTTCGGAATCAAGCTGATGCCTCCTCTCCTCTGACACGCCGTGCGCCATCCCCGGATATAGTAGCTCAGAGGGCCCGCCGCAGCAGAAGTCAGTTTTTCCGCTCCTCCTGGGCATTGCCACCTTTGACGTGATGGAAAGCAACTCATTGGGTTTGCTGTAAACAGGGTCCCTCAGTGCGAAGTAACATGGTTCATGAAACACAACCTCTCCGTCTCCCTTATCCAGCAACCTGCTGTCCAGAAGATCCATGTAGTATACGACTTCAATGTCAAAGCCCTCCACGAATTCAGGGTACTTATTTGCAAGCATGTTGTGGG